>JAFGOO010000036.1 GCA_016926455.1 Methanosarcinaceae archaeon
CAGAAATCCAAGAGAGGGGATGAATGTGCAGTCAATAGTACAGGAAGCGTTAAAACATACAGAAAAAGAAAAAGAATATCGTCAATCGGTTTCTATCGATGACCAGTTAGAATGTTTTGGCCTCCCAAGAATCATGATTGTAGGCTGTGGTGGAGCTGGAAATAACAGCATAAATCGCTTATACAATATTGGTATTGAGGGTGCGGAGACCGTTGCAATAAACACTGACAAACAACACCTAGACCACATACGTGCTGATAAGAAGATCCTTATTGGGAAAACACTTACTCGTGGACTTGGTGCAGGCGGCTATCCAGAAGTTGGAAAAAAAGCAGCTGAACTTGCGCGTGGCACACTTGAAGATATTTTCAAAGAAACGGATCTTGTTTTCATTACTGCAGGAATGGGCGGAGGGACCGGTACCGGGGTTGCGCCTGTTGTAGCAGAGATCGCAAAGGAACAGGGAGCCATTGTAGTTGGAATGGTATCCAGTCCGTTCAGGGTTGAGCGTGCACGCACGGTAAAGGCAGAGGAAGGACTTGAAGACTTCCGACGTGCTGCTGACACGGTAATTGTGCTGGATAACAACAGGCTGCTGGAATACGTACCAAACCTTCCGATCGAGCAGGCATTTTCAGTTATGGACCAGTTGATTTCCGAGACCGTTAAAGGAATCACAGAGACCATCACCCAACCATCGCTTATAAACCTCGATTATGCAGATATCAGAGCAATTATGGGATGTGGTGGAGTTGCCGTGATGCTGGTTGGAGAAACAAAGAGCCAAGACAAGAGCAACGACGTTGTCCGGGCAGCACTGAATCACCCATTGCTTGATGTGGATTATAGAGGTGCGACAGGAAGCCTTGTACACATCACTGGTGGACCTGATCTAAGCTTAAAAGAAGCAGAGGAGATTGCAGCGTCCCTTACCTATGAACTGTCCTCAAGTGCAAATGTCATTTGGGGTGCAAGGGTAAGAGATGATTATGAAGGAAAGGTGCGCGTCATGGCAATTATGACAGGTGTTCAATCCGCACAGGTTCTTGGACCTCAGTATGAATCTACTCCTGTTATGGAAAAGCCTAGACCCTTAGAATCCTATAAGCATAGGAGTACCGGTTTGAACAGGATACGAAATCAAACGGTTGCACCACTTTGCACTCTAAGCAACGGTGGTTCTATAATTGACATAATTCATTGATCGCAAATAAAGATTACAACACATCCAGTTTCAAATTCTGAAAATGGATGTGTATTTTCTTTTTTAAAATTCAATAGATATTCTTTTTTACTACTTGGACAATTTAAACCTATATGGCTATTTTAGTTGCCACAGGGCATCTTGCTGAGCAAACAGTAAGGGATTCGGTAGGATCAAAAGCAGATGTTATAGTAGTCGATACCGATGTTGCCGCATTCATTACACCACGCCGATTAATTGAGGCTTTAAGAAAGCAGGAAGTAAGCAGCAAATATGAAATCATTTTCATACCGGGACTTGTTTCAAGTAACTTCTCTTCAGTGGAAAAAGAACTTGGATGCAAGATATACCTGGGCACAAAGCATGCTTATGATCTGGGTTATATGCTATCTTTTTTGGGGAAAGTTGATTTTTCATCATCCATTTCAGCATGTGAGCTGCTTTCAGATGTGCGGCGGGACATCGCACTGAAAACCATACAAAAGATTGAGAATGCGGCTGTCACACTTATGAATCTAGGAAACTTGAAACTCGGTGGGTTTTCACGCATGAAGGTGATGGCAGAAATTGTGGACGCTACTGGCATGGATCCCACAACACTGAAAGAAAAGATACGCACCTTTACCAAAAAAGGTGCAGACATCATAGACCTTGGCGCCTCACTAAACGCAACACCAGACGATGTAGAACAGGCAATTAGAACTGCCCGGGAGGTTTCTAATGTTCCGATAAGTATCGATACACTTGATGATAGTTTAATTAAGAAGGCAGTTGATGTGGGAGTGGATATCGTTTTGAGTCTGAACAGCAGCAACATTTGGAAAATAGGCACTGATGTTGCCCGGTCCGGTGCTGCAGCAGTGGTCATCCCTAACACAGGAGAAGGTTTTGAAAGTCTCATCCAGAATATAAAGGCTGCTAAGAATGTAGGTATCACACGCATCATTGCAGATCCCGTACTTGACCCAATTGGTCACGGGATTACAAAATCAATAGTCAGGTACCAGAAATTTCATGAGGATTTCCCCCACATACCCATATTTTTTGGGGTGGGCAACGTTACAGAACTGATAGATGCAGATTCGATCGGTGTCAATGCAGCATTATGCGGGATTGCATCTGATGTGTGCGCAAGCATTCTTTTTACACCCGAATATAGCGACAAAACACAGGGTTCGATATATGAATTAAAAATAGCATCAGAGATGATGGTATTATCAAAGGTAAGGAAAAGTTCCCCGAAAGACCTTGGAATTGACCTTCTTGTCCTAAAGGAAAAAAGACGGCGCATAGATATGATTATTCCTGAGAATGCTGTTACAGCAAGAGAGGCACAAATGTGGCGCCTTGATCCTGCAGGATGTATCAGAATCGGGATTGTGTCCGATGCAAATAGCAGCATCGGTGGTGTAATCGTTGCCGACCACAAAAAGGCATCGATTGTCGGGGAAAGTGCACACAGTATACTTGATACTCTCATTGAAATGGGACTTGTATCCACGGTGGGACATGCAGGATATCTAGGACGCGAATTAAAAAAGGCTGAACTGGCATTGAAATATAATCGAAGTTATTCGCAGGATGACTATTTTTAATAAGGTTTTTCCGTTTCATAGGCTCTTTCTAAAGCCCAATTATAGGTAAACCTACACGCACCGATATGTTTCATAAA
>JAFGOO010000037.1 GCA_016926455.1 Methanosarcinaceae archaeon
CGGAACGAGGGGAAAGGCTTGTGGACTTGTGAACGATGGTTCAAAGAATGAAGCAAGAAGCTCCATGCGTAAGCGTGGAGTAGTTCATATATTGAGTAATCCATTTTCGATTATCTAATATTTGTAAGGCCAATTCTATTATTAAAAATAATCGAAAGAGATAATACCTAATGCCACAAAGTTGAAAGGTGGTGATGTTCATCGTTTCAATTATCGTGGCTGAAAAGTTGCAAAAGAGCTTTGGAAAACTTATTGCTGTGGATGGGGTAAGTTTCACAGTTGAGGAAGGAGAAGTCTTTGGATTTCTTGGTCCCAATGGTGCCGGTAAGACCACTGCTATGAAAATGATTCAGTGCGTAAGCCCTAAAAATGCCGGAAGACTTCTGGTTTTTGATATGGAAGTGGATACCCATCCACGTGAAATCAAGAAACTACTGGGGGTGGTGCCCCAAGAGAACAATCTTGACCCTGATTTCACCGTCTATGAGAACCTTCTGGCCTATTCAAGATATTTTGATATGTCCCGTCAGGACGCCGAACGGATAATAGATGAACTTCTGGAGTTCGTTCAGCTTGAGGAAAAGAAAGAGAAGATGACTGAAAGCCTATCTGGCGGAATGAAAAGGCGTCTGGTTTTGGCAAGAGCTCTTATCAATCGTCCTCAACTGTTGATCCTTGACGAACCAACTGTTGGACTTGACCCTCAGGCAAGACACCTTATGTGGGACAAACTGAAAAGCCTGAAGTTGCAGGGCGTCACAATTGTACTAACTACCCACTACCTTGAAGAAGCTGCGTACTTATGTGACAGGCTTGTAGTCATGGACCATGGAAGGATACTGGTAGAAGGAAAACCTGATGAACTTATCAGGAAATATATTGGAACCGACATTGTGGAAGCTGAAAACGAACCCATTGTTATTGCGTGTTTGGAAAAGAACAATGCTATGTATGAGGTGATTGGTGATATGATACAGATATATACAAGTGACCCTCAGAAGACCACGGATTATCTTTTAAAGGAATGTACACTCAGGAAGATAACCGCCCGCTCTGCGACCCTTGAAGATGTGTTTCTGAAACTTACAGGGCGAAAGCTCAGGGAGTAATCAGTATGTCCTATTTCCAGATTCCAAGACTTAGTTATAGGGTGACTAAGGTTTGGCTTCGGAATAAGGATGTGTTCATGAAAACTCTTAAACTCAACTTCCTCCCGCCTTTCCTTGAACCCCTGTTATATCTTTTTGCACTTGGTTTTGGGTTGGGAATGTTCGTGGAAACTATCGAAGGTGTATCCTATGCCAGATTTATTGCTCCTGCCCTCGTCTCTGTAACTATCATGTATGCCTCTTTTTTTGAGTGTACCTACGGTTCATATGTGAGGATGTATTACCAGAAGACCTTTGATGCCATAATCGCAACTCCTTTGAGCATTGAAGACGTTATTGCAGGCGAACTTCTCTGGGGCGCAACAAGGAGTTGCATAAATGCTTGCATAATGCTACCAGTTATTGCAGCATTCGGGCTTATCGAACTTCCCCATTCCCTACTGATAATACCCTTTTCCTTATTAGGTGGACTGGTTTTCGCATCCATTGCCATGTGTTTCACAGCTATCATCCCCAACATAAATTCCCTTTCCTACCCGACCACCCTGTTTATCACCCCAATGTTCCTGTTCAGCGGCACTTTTTTCCCCCTTTCCGTCCTGCCTGAGCCTATTCAGTATTTTGCCTTTGCGCTACTGCCGCTCACACATGTGGTAAATATTGTAAGAGCACTGACATTTGCTGATCTTAATCAATTCCTGATATTCGATTTTTTATGGCTGTTTATCGCTTCCTTGATATTCTTCGTGCTTTCAATAAACTTGATGAAAAGAAGACTTATTGTATAGGATTTTGATACTTTTGGGTATTATATTTAGTGTAGCCATAGGTATGGCCTCTACAAGAATCATATTTCCAAGTATAAAATCGTGGATAATTCCAAAACATTAAATACAAAAGTTTAAACACTAAAATTCACAAATACAGAACAATGACACTAAAACGAGAAAACATCCTTATTGAGGCTCTACCTTACATAAGGGATTTCTATGACTCACTCATTGTAATCAAGATTGGCGGTCACGCCATGGTGAGTCCAAAAATGATGTACGATATTGTCCAAGACATCGTATTGCTACGTTTTGTGGGAATACATCCCATAATCGTGCATGGTGGCGGTCCAGAGATTACCGAAAAGATGGAACGCATGGGCAAAAAACCTGAGTTTATTAGCGGACTTCGAATTACCGATGATGAAACACTTGAGATTGCACGTATGGTACTGGTCGGAAACATTAATACTCGGATTGTTTCACTGATTGGGCAGCATGGTGGCAAGGGGGTTGGATTGTCTGGAAAGGACGGAAAGACGATAGTCGCTAGGAAAAAGGCTGCACAGCGCATAATGATAGAAGACGTTGAACATGAAGTTGACCTCGGCTGGGTCGGAGAAACAGAGATCATTAATCCAGAACTTATACATATCGTTACTGGGAATGGATACATTCCCGTAATCTCTCCAATTGCAACGGACGCGACTGGAAATGAATATAACATCAATGCAGATACCGTTGCAGGCGACATTGCTGCAGCTCTTAATGCAAAAAAATTGATTCTGATGACAGATGTGCCGGGTCTTTTGAGAAACCAGAAAGACTTATCAAGCCGTATATCTAGGGTCGAACTTGATGATGTTGAGAAATTAATATACGAAGGGATAATCAGTGGCGGCATGATACCGAAGATTAGAAGCGCTGCTTCGGCTGTTACTAGTGGAGTAGAAAGGGTTCATATAATCGATGGTAGTATCTCACATTCAATATTACTTGAACTGTTCACAGATACCGGAATTGGAACGATGGTATATAAAAAGGAGGAATGAAAAGCCCGATTGTGCTATAATTCACTCCAAAATGGCAGCACCATAGGTGTAATCGTCCAGTTCAATCACTTTTTTCCATAATTCGATGCAGTCACATGAGAGCCTATCAAACACACCCACGTCCTGCGTGAGGGAAAACTTTCGTATAGCATCTGCAATGTCCTGACTGCATTTTCTGCAGTTATGCGGTCCACGCTTTGAACCTGCGCCAACAGGATCAGACGTTATCACTGTGTTCGGGTAGGCTTTCTTTGTTCGTTTAAGAATTTCCACGATGCTCCAGAGCCATGGGGGTCGGTACTGCCCCTTCTGCCACAGTGACTCGACATAGGTTCCACGCTGGACGTTGCATAGGTTTATGGAAATCGTATCGGAATACTGTGCAGCATCCCCTACGGATTGAACTATATCATTCAGTGCCTCACCTTCGGATAGGAATGGAGGCTTTAACAGGAGATACACTTTTGTGGTTGCACCATTCATTTTTACGGTTTCTGCGGCATTGACAAAATCAAAAAAGGTGAAACCTTTGTTAATCGAATCTTTACGAATAAGGTCTGAACTTGTCTCTAGTCCAATCGCAATCTCAAATTTAGTGCTATCCAGAGCATCCATGCAATTTAGCATAACCTCATCTACTATAAATTCTGGCCGTGTTTCCACAATTATCTTAGGGATACGAACATCGTTGCCAAGACGACGCAGTATGTGTTTCCTCACATCAGGCTGTATCTCACGCTCATCAAGGAAACTGCCGGATGTGAAAATCTTTACCATGAACTCATCAAAATTGGCAACTTTGGAGAGTGCCCTATTAAGCTGCGCCTCAAAATCAGCCTTAGATGGAGGGGTTTGCGCACTGTCATAGACAAAACCGCACATAGTGCATCCACCAAGGCGCCCCCACCAGCAACCGGATGTTTTGAAGATAATTGTCAGTGTATTGATCTCACGACCATTAAAAAGATCAACACCTGTCCATACTGCGGATGGCACATTTGATGCTGATGGTTTGATTCGCTGGCGATTTCGAATATCCAATACTGAGCTGTTCAATGTCATTTATCACCTTTGGATTAAGAAGACCACCGTTTTAAAACGGTAGATGAATTACATCAAATGTCTGTATTAACTTATGTATCACATTAATCCATATATATCATTGTTACTCGATAGGCTCGTTATATATTGTAACGAATACCATTCTATATCAGTATATGTAAATCCGACGGGGTCCGCAATGGAACACAGTATGGCAAAGAGTTCCCAATTTAAAGCCCGTAGAGAACCACGGGTGTGTTCTTTAAAGCAGAAAGCCACCTATTTATGTGGTGATAGTTCATTCAAACTCGATTGTTGCTGGTGGTTTTGGTGAAAGATCATATACTACCCTGACAACCGATGGGATCTCGCTGGTTATCCTTGATTCGATAGTCTTTAGGACTTCCCATGGTAATTCCATGGCTTCGGCGGTCATCCCGTCCCTTGAACCGACGGCACGCACCGCAACGATCCAGCCGTGTACCCGCAGGTCGCCTTTTACACCAGTGCCTTTACCAAGCACTGCGGCAAATGTCTGCCAGGGATGGAAGGTTTCTAAAAGTTCCTCCTCAACGATGGCGTTTGCTTCGCGGACCACATCAAGCTTTTCCTCGGTAACCTCGCCGATAATACGAACAGACAGCCCAGGACCTGGAAATGGCATGCGGTTGGAAATCTCATCCGGTAATCCTAGTGCCTTTGCAACTTCTCGAACCTCGTCCTTATATAGATCGTTTATTGGCTCGATAATACTCTTAAACTCGATTACAGATGGCAGCCCACCTACATTGTGGTGCGATTTAATACCGCCTTCGGATTCGATCCTGTCTGGATAAATGGTGCCCTGTACAAGATACTCTGCTCCAAGTTTTCGTGCTTCATCTTCAAAGGCGCGAATGAATGCTTCTCCAACAGCTTTTCTTTTCTCTTCTGGATCATCGATGCCCCTGAGAGCTGCTAGGAAACGGTCCTTTGCATGGATTACTTGAAGGTTCATATCTGTGAATATCTCTTTTATGCGTTCAGTCTCACCTTTACGCATAAGACCTGTGTCGATATATATTGGTATCAGTTTATCACCGATAGCA
>JAFGOO010000038.1 GCA_016926455.1 Methanosarcinaceae archaeon
ATCGCGGTCCCGGACACTACCAACGTTTGTAAGAAGATAACTCCCAATCACCTGCCTATTTTTGATTGCCTCACCCAGTATGTCAAGTGTTTCTATGGACATGGAAGGGCGCTCTAACTGATCAAGAATTTCATGGTTAGCTAGTGAATACAAAAAAGATGCTGCCGATAGGTCTGCAGGATCAGTATTACGTTTGAAATCTTGGGTATCCGTCCGTATACCATACAGGAGGGCAGTAGCCAGTTCATTTTCGATACTGATGTTCAGTTCTTGGAGATATTTGGTTAGTATTGTGGAAGTTGCACCCACATTGGGGCGTACATCAATATAGTCGGCGTCGATTTCTACCTCACCGCTTGGGTGATGGTCTATTACAATACCTACGTGAGAATTGGAAGGCAGCATGTTGTTTGAGCCTGGCACGGCACAATCTACCAGTGCTATGTGATCAAAATTCGAAATATCACTTTTTTCCATACGTTGGAGGTCTATGCCCAGTAGATTCACAAATGCTTTGTTCTCCTGATGCCCGATCTCGCCATGATAAAATATGGTCGCTTCAACGTCAAGAGAAGCTGCAATCTCTTTTAGGGCGACTGCACTTGCTATGGCATCCGGGTCAGGGTTATCGTGAATCACAATTGCAAGCTTTTTGCCCACAATTTCTTTCAGCCACTGAGATAATCTGGTTCCGCGGCGTACTGATTCTGCACGTTCCAGTGACCTTGCCAGGGACGTTGCAACTACCCTTGATGGCATGATAGAAAGGTCTGCACCCATTGATTCCATTTCTTGCTTATTTATTATATCCGATGCCCTTACCACGGTATATATGTCATGAGTCATTGTTTGTTTGATGTTCCTGAGTGCTATTTTGTTTGCATCGGCATCGGAACTTAATATTAGAATGGCGGTAAGGTCTTTAGTGTTGATCTGATCTAGGATTTTAGGATCGCTGATGTCACCAACAAATGCTTCATATGCTTCTTCTCTCAATGTCTCTACTTTTTGTTTGTCTTTATCGACAATAACAAGGTCCTTTCCAAGCTCCTTGAGCTCCTTTGCAACTGCGAATCCAATGCTACCGCTTCCAAGAATCAAATACGTGGGTTTGATTTTTACTTTTGTAAGTGAAACTGACTCTTTTGAAACAGCGGTCATAATTGCTACCTCCTTATCTTCTATAAATTCTCTGTTCGGTATTAAGCATTTTTCGGTTAACCTGACATACTCCCAATGCTAAAGATTTTCGTTATTCAGTGGCGTTTGCATTAGAGTTACTTTAGGGATATCAGTGTTCTCTTCCATCAAATCTCTTTCTTTGATAAATTGAGATGTGCTTTGACTCTTTGCAATATTAAACAATGCATTGGCATCTTCATACGTGTCCACAATGTGGGCACTTAAAATCTTTGCCATTCTATTTCCTATAAGACCATAATTGTTACGATAATTGGGGTGTAGGGGTACGCTTCATCCCATGACTTTAGTCGTGGAGTAGTCAGTGGATTTTATCACCTTTTTAAAATGATGGTCTTTTTACTCCAACATTGATAATACCTCCTCCCAAACCAGAACATTTATACCTGATACAAACAAACCTGTTGCGGTGATTTATTGGTAAAAAGGGCATTGCTCAGCGTCTCAGATAAGGACGGAATCGTAGATTTAGCTCGTGGACTTGAAAAGCTTGGGGTAGAGATAATTTCAACAGGTGGAACGGCAAAGATCATACGCGATGCCGGTGTCGAGGTCATTGACGTTTCAGATGTGACCGGATTTCCTGAGATGATGGGGGGTAGGGTAAAGACCCTACACCCGAGAATACATGGTGGACTGTTGTGCCTTCGCGACAACAAGGCCCATATTGAAGAAGCGGAACGCGAAGAGATCAAGCTTATCGACATGATTGTCGTGAACCTATATCCCTTTGAGATCACTGTCTCAAAAGCGGGGGTCAACCTCGAGGAAGCTATTGATAATATCGACATTGGAGGCCCCAGCATGCTTCGCTCGGCTGCCAAGAACTACCGTTCAGTTGTGGTTGTTTGCGACCCCGGAGATTATGGGCACGTGCTCAAGGAACTGAACTCTAGCGGGATAGTTTCGGACAGCAGCCGGGAAAAACTTGCAGTAAAGGCATTTAGTCATACAGCAGACTATGACTCCGCAATCGACACCTATCTCAGCAAAACATTACTCAGGGAGGATGTAATGCGCCTGAAATTCACAGACGGGGTAACACTTCGATATGGTGAGAACTGGCACCAGAGCGCCAAATTCTATAAAGAAGCAGGTGTATCCGGTCCATCTCTTGCAAACGTAAAGAAACTGCATGGAAAGGAGCTTTCCTATAACAATTATGTTGATGCAGACAATGCACTGCAAACAATCAAGGAACTCGGTCATGAGAAACACGCAGCAGTGGTCGTAAAACACAACAATCCCTGCGGTCTGGCAACCGGGAACACGCTTCTTGAAGCACTTCAGGCAGCATGGGACGGTGACCCCATATCAGCATTCGGGAGCATCATATGCACAAACAAGGTGTTTACCCTAGAAGCAGCTGAGTTCCTGAAAGGTAAGTTTGTTGAGATCATACTGGCGCCGGAATTCGAACGCGATGCGCTTGATTATCTCAAGAAGAAAAGCGAAAACCTGCGGCTTCTTGAACTTCCTGAGTTTAATGATCCCTTCACTGTTGACCATACCTACAAATACTTAATCGGAGGTTTGCTAAAACAGTCACGTAACATTGGTATTTATGAAAAATGGGATTGTGTCACCGAGACCCCCTTCCCAGAGGAGAAACGCGAACTCTCCGAATTCTGCCTGTATGCCTGCAAGAGCACTAAATCCAATTCAGTAACCCTTGCGTATGAATATCAGAAAGGCTGTTTCATGCTGCTTTCTATGGGTGCAGGACAGCCAAACCGAGTGGATTCCATACGAAAACTTGCAGTCACCAAGGCACGTGAGAACCTGAAGGTCATCTATGAACGTGAAAAACCCGATGTATCTTTTGACGAGTACTGCGAGAAGAGACTGTCTGAATGTGTTATGGCATCAGATGCGTTCTTCCCCTTCGATGACAGCATCATCCATGCTGCAGAGAATAATATCAGATACATTCTTTCACCTGGCGGCTCAATCAGAGACAATGAAGTGATCGAAACTGCGAACCGTCTTGGCGTGTCTTTGGTGTTCACAGGCATGCGGCATTTTTTACATTAAATTTATATGATGCAATAAATATTTGGCAACTATGAGAGCAATCACATCATCGCAGATGAAGGCAATCGATGCAAATTGTAAATATCTAGGTCTTCTCCCCCTCCAGCTAATGGAAAATGCCGGCTCTGCAATCGCCTGGGAGATAATGAAGAGATTTGAAAGAGTTTCAGTGCTATTTGTGGCAGGTAGGGGCAACAACGGTGGTGATGCCTTTGTGGCAGCACGGCATCTTGCATCTATAAGCGATTTTGAGATTCGGGTGATTATTCTAGGTCAGTCTTCAAAGATTAAGACCGAGGAATCCCGGCGAAATTTTAGGATTCTCAAACATTCTGATGTCGAAATTAAGGAGATTGCGGATACAAGCGAACTGCTAGAGTGTGACTGGTTCAATTGTGCTGATATTATCGTGGACGCAATCCTTGGAACTGGGATCAAGGGTTCCATAAGGGAGCCAGAATCAACTGCTATTGACCTACTCAACAGTTCCAGTGCTTATGTTATTGCAGTGGATATTCCTTCGGGTTTTGATCCAGACGGTGGTGTCGCTGATAAATCCGTCCGAGCGAACCTGACACTTACCTTCCATCGAATGAAATCGGGACTCACCCTGCACGATGCAAAAACATATGCTGGGGAGATTAAGGTTATTGACATTGGAGTATGTGAGGATGCCGAGAAGTTCGTTGGAATGGGTAATATACAGATGCTCAAACGTCGCCGCATTGACAGCCACAAGGGTCATTCGGGCAGGGTCTTGATAATAGGTGGAGGCGCGTATTCCGGAGCACCCGCACTTGCTGCACTTGCTGCACTTAGGACCGGTGCGGACATCGTTACAGTGGCGGCTCCCAAAAGTGTTGCTGGCACAGTTGCATCCTTTTCTCCGAACCTGATAGTACGTTCACTGTCTTCTGGTTTCCTCTGCCCCGACGATTTACCGCAGCTTTCAGGACTAATTGGTTCTCATGACGTTGTTGTTATAGGGATGGGTATTGGCAGAAGTGAAGAGACAAGAGCAGCGGTTGCAGAGATACTTCCCCTTTGCCGAAAGGTAGTTGTGGATGCAGATGCATTTTATGGTCTCGTACTACCGCCTGCGGATGGGTGTGAGATTATAATAACACCACATGCAGGAGAGTTTGCACAGATTCGCGGTAGGGAAACGCCGGCAGAAATGGATGAACGTGCAGATGTTGTGCTGAAGTTTTCAGTAGAAAATCATGTAGTTACCCTGCTCAAAGGTCCAGTTGATGTCATATCTGATGGTAAGAAGGTTCAATTTAACCGAACAGGCAATGCCGGTATGACGGTTGGCGGCACGGGGGATGTGCTTGCAGGTATTGTGGGAGCTCTTTTCGCTGTAAATCAAGCAATGGATGCTGCATCCTGTAGTGCTTTCATAAACGGTGCGGCAGGAGAGCTTGCATTTGGAGAACACGGCTTCGGCCTGCTGGCGACAGATGTTATTGATCGGATTACCGAGGTTATGAAATAGGAGCAGATGATAATGGAAAAAGACATCAACCGGAAAATAAATGTGGATATTGAAAGGAACAGGGTGCGTATAGTTATAAGTCACGGTGAGGACGAGGAAATCATAAAATTGACACTTGACGAAGCGCGTGATCTGCTTGAAAAAGTTCAAGATTCGCTAGAAGATTACCAGCAGCGAAAGCAAATACGTATAGATTAGGATACATTTTTCAGGTGATTTAATGGAAAAAATCTTTACACACATTGCTGATGACCGTGCACACATGGTTGATATAAGCGAAAAGGATAAGATTGTGAGAAGCGCGGTCGCATCGGGTGAGATTATGCTTACAAGCGGGACAATTGAAAAAATCCGTAAAGGAACAGTTGAAAAAGGGAATGTCTTCGCAACTGCCAGGACCGCAGCCATTCTTGCAGTCAAAAAGACGCCTTATCTCATCCCAATGTGTCATCAGATACCTATCACAGGCATAGATGTGAATTTTGTGATAGGTGATAGAACCATCACATCCGAGGTAAAGGTAAGATCCGTTGGCATGACCGGCGTTGAAATGGAAGCGTTAACCGGAGCTGC
>JAFGOO010000039.1 GCA_016926455.1 Methanosarcinaceae archaeon
ATAAAATAGATAACATACTAATGCTGTGTTGGTATATTACGCCTTTCATCCCCCATCTTACGAAAGGGGACTTCTCGGCTTAAAAGTTAAAGATGGTAAAAAAAATAAAATGTAAATCATTCAGGCAATACACCTGAACAATCTACTAGTATCACATCATGTAGCTTTCTGGGGATGGCATCACAGATTTTTCTTTTTCTGGTTTCTCTGCAACAAGGGCTTCGGTTGTTAGCATCAGCCCGGCAATACTTGCAGCATTTTGCAGAGCGCTTCTTACCACCTTCACAGGGTCGGTGATACCGGCCTCAAACATATCTCGATATTCATCAATTTTTGCATCATATCCAATGTTCGGATTGGTTTCAGCTTTTATCTTTTCCACGATGAGGGCGCCTTCTTTACCAGCATTGGCTGCTATCTGTTTCAGCGGCACTTCAATGGCCTTCTTGAGGATATTCACACCTACCATCTGGTCGATGTCAAGGGAAAGTTTGTCCAGCTCTTCGATGGCACGGATCAAAGTGACCCCACCTCCAGGGATTATACCTTCCTCTATGGCTGCCTTGGTAGCATTCAATGCATCATCTACACGCATCTTCTTCTCATTGAGCTCTGTCTCTGTAGCTGCACCCACCTTGATAACAGCCACACCGCCGGTAAGTTTACCCAGACGTTTCATCAACTCTTTCTTCTTGTACTCGGATTCTTCCAGCTTGCTACGACTCTCGATAATGCTGGCTCTTTTCTGAATGTCTTCCTTTTTGCCAGCTCCTTCGATGATAAGAGTCTTGTCCTTGGTAACCTTAACTTTCTTGGCACTGCCCAAGTCTGCAAGTTTAGCGCTCTCAAGTTTCATGCCCTTTGTTTCACTGATTACTTTGCCTCCAGTAAGTACGGCAATGTCCTCCATCATTTCAAGGCGTTCATCCCCGAAACCTGGTGCTTTAACGGCACATACATTTAGAGCACCACGGATAATGTTGAGCACGATGGTAGCCAATGCTTCACCTTCCACATCCTCAGCAATGATTAGCAGTGACTTATGCACTTTCAGTACTTCCTCGAGAAGTGGGATGAATTCCTTCATGGAACTAATCTTTTTGTCAAATATGAGAATCAGTGCATCCTCAAGCTCAGCTTCCATCTTTTCGGAGTTTGTTGCCATGTATGGTGAAAGGTAACCCTTGTTGAACTCCATACCTTCTACGACCTCAAGTGATGTCTCCATGGATTTGGCATCTTCAACTGTAATTACACCAGTTGAACCAACTTTATCCATTGCATCCGATATCAACTGTCCTATCGTTTCATCATTATTTGCCGAGATCGTCGCCACCTGGGTGATTTCTTCTTTCTTCTTGATCTCTACACTTTTAGACCGGATGGAGTCCACCACAATTTTTGTGGCTTTGTCGATTCCCCGCTTAATCTCAATAGGGTTAACACCTGCTGTTATGTTCCTCATTCCTTCATGGAGGATCGCCTGTGCAAGTATGGTGGCCGTTGTCGTACCGTCCCCTGCGGTATCCTGCGTTTTTGTAGCCACCTCTTTTATCAGCTGAGCACCCATATTCTCAAAGGGGTCTTCAAGTTCTATCTCCTTTGCAATGGTAACCCCATCATTTGTTATCGTTGGAGTACCAAAACTCTTTGAGAAAACCACGTTCCTACCTTTTGGACCCAGTGTAATCTTCACGGTATTTGCAAGTTGGTCGATACCACTCAACAACGCATGTCTTGCTTGATCCTCAAAAATCAATTGCTTAGCCATTTTTCATCACTCCAGTTTTGCGATTATGTCATTGTAATCCACTATGATGTACGTTTCGCCATCCACTTCGAATTCCTCTGCACTGTAGCCGGTATATAATATCATGTCACCTGAAGCTATTGGAATGTCATCTTTCTTTTTTCCAATATCCACTACAATACCCTGTTTACGCTTTTCCTTTGCACTTTCCGGAAGGTAAATTCCACCTGCTGTTTTTTCCTCTTCCTTAACTGGTTTGATCAAAGCTCTTTTACCTATTGGTTTTATGTTCATACCATCACTTCTTTAAGGTAATTTTTAATTATGCCACATTCCCACAACGGGCAAACAATGCGTTGTCATTGTTTATACTTCTATAAAAAAACTGTGGTCGACATGGTATCACCGATTCCATTCAGAAAAATTAGATAAATTACATACCAAACTCTTGTCTACTCCCCTCACTGAAATGATAGGGTTCTATTGATTTTATGAAGAGATTGTAGCCCCAATCTCAGAATATATATTAAATTCATTCTGAAATTAATGTTTCTGAGGAAATTGACGGCTGTATCCCACATTTGAAAAAGGGATTGACCCTTAATTGCTTCTAAAATCATTTATCTAAAAATCACTTGAATTTCCAAAAAAATCAACCAAAACCTTTTATTAGAAAAGAAAACTTCAACAAACTTAATCCGATCAATTTTAAAAAAATAAAAAGAAAGTGGAGTTACTAATGCATCTTATCATAGCAGAAAAACATATTGCAGCCAGACGGATTGCCGCAATTCTTGCCCCAACTAAACCAAAACAGGTACGTGTCAGCGGAGTTGATACATATGAATATGGAACTGACAACAAGACGATTATTATGGGGCTTAGCGGACATATTGTTGGAGTGGATTACCCAAAATCATATAATAACTGGCAAAAAGTGGATGCAAGAGAATTAATCAATGCCGAGATAATCACAACACCAACACACACAAAGATAGTATCTGCCCTTAAGAAACTTGGTAAAAACGCCGACATGCTGACAATTGCCACTGACTATGACAGGGAAGGGGAACTCATCGGTGCCGAGGCATTGAACATTATAAAACAGGTTAATCCTGAGATCAAGTTCGAGCGTGTCCACTACAGTGCAATCACACCAAAAGCGATTATGGATGCATTTTCAAACCCTGTATCAATGGATTTCAATCTGGCAGATGCAGGACACTCGAGACAGGTTATCGATCTAATCTGGGGGGCAGCGCTTACACGTTACATATCCATTTCGGCAGGACGGCTTGGAAAAATGTTCTTATCTGTCGGGAGGGTACAGTCACCGACCCTTGCCCTGATAGTGGACAGGGAAAAAGAACGTGATGCCTTTATTTCAATGCCATACTGGGAAATATTTGCCAGTCTTGTAGACCCAAAAAGTGAGGAAATATTATGCCAGCACAGTAAAAGGCGCTTCTGGGACAAGCAGGAAGCAGAATCTGTGCTTGCAAAGCTTGACAAAAGTGCGATTGTGTCAAGCGTTATAAAATCTAAAAAAACTGACAGGCCGCCAATTCCTTTTAACACCACTGAATTTATCAGTGCTGCAAGTTCCATTGGTTTTACTGCATCAAATGCCATGCGTATTGCTGAAATGCTTTATACTAATGGTTTTATTTCATATCCACGAACTGACAATACAGTGTACTCTGAGACCCTTGACCTGCGTGCACAAATCGAATTATTCAAAGAAGGAGCATTCAAGCAATATGCTGAAAAACTTCTTGAAAAAAGAGAGCTAGTGCCAACCCGCGGTAAAAAGGAAACCACTGACCATCCGCCGATTTTCCCGGCGTCGCTTGCAAAACAATCAGAACTAAAAGATGATGAATGGAAAATCTATGAACTGGTTGTCAGGCGATTCTTTGCAACCTTTGCAGATGCCGCGCAGTGGGAGACAATGCGAGTTAAGTTCGATATAAATAAAGAAGAGTTTAAGGCAAACGGTGCGCGTCTGGTTGTGCTTGGATGGAGATGGTACTACCCATACAATGCGCCCGAAGACAGGCTTCTACCAGAACTGCATGACGGAGACCGGTTGACTGTCAGGAAAATTGAGATGGTTGATAAAGAGACACAACCACCAACAAGGTATGGACAGGGTCGTCTGATTCGTATTATGGAGGAATTGGGTCTTGGTACTAAAGCTACACGTCATGAAATCATCAGTAAGTTGTATTCAAGAGCATATATCCACGGAAATCCTCTCCAGCCAACAAAAACAGCGTATTCTGTAATTGAAGCCCTTGAAAAGCATGCTCCAACCATTACAAACCCAGAGATGACAAGTAAACTCGAAGAGGATATGGATCGGATCGCAGAGGGTAAAATAAAGGAAAATGATGTATTAAAAGAATCAAGAGATATGCTTGCTTCGATATTCTCGGAATTGGAAAGCAATAAAGACATAATTTCGGATTCACTGCGGGCAGGACTGAGGGAGGACAAGATAATCGGTACATGCCAGGAATGCGGTTCAGATCTTATGGTCCGGCGGTCAAAGAAAGGTTCACGTTTCATTGGATGTGAAGGTTATCCCGATTGTGGTTTCTCGTTGCCTCTGCCAAAAAGCGGTCAAGTGGTTGTGACCGATAAGTTGTGCAAAGAACATGGGCTTTACCACATACAGATAATAACCACAGGCAAAAGACCATGGAATCTTGGGTGTCCACAGTGCAATTTTATAGAATGGCAAAATGCCCAAAAAGCTGAAAAACTCAAACTTCCGAAATCATCCAGACCAGAGAAAATAATTGATATTCCCGGAATCGGTAAAATAACTGCAAAAAAACTGGCAGATGCCAAAATACTGACAGTGAACGATCTGGATGCTGCGGATGCGATTAAATTATCTAAGATTATCAATGTAAGTGTGAAGAAGATAAAAAGCTGGCAGGATTCCATGTGAACTACTTAAAATGAGTGGCTTCCCGCTTCATAGAACACCCACTGTTTTCTCCACAGGCTTTAAATTAGGAATTTCCTGCCCTACTGAGTTCCATTCCTAAATAAGTCGTCTTTACATGTACTTATAAAGAATGGTATTGGTTACGATAATTGGTGTGTAGGGGTACGATTCATCCCATGACTTTAGTCATGGGATGAATCGTACTCCAGCTATCAGAAAAATGTAACATAACAACTTTGAATTAGTAAGAAAACACGATGATGTTGTCGTTTTTTATGTAAGATCATGGTACTGAAAGAAGCTCAGAATTATAAAAACCTGAGGTTTCCTATCCATCCAACTCCTGAACAAGAATTAAAATTGGAAAAAACCCTGGAAACCTGCAGAAGATTGTGGAATGACCTTCTTTCAACCAGAGTAGAATTATTTGAGAGATATGGCTTATATCCCGATTCTAAGATGCTTGAGAAACAACTCAAGTTCATAGAATACACTATGAATATCCATTCTCTTGTAAGGTTGAATGTATTTGAAAGA
>JAFGOO010000040.1 GCA_016926455.1 Methanosarcinaceae archaeon
GAACGAGGGGAAGGGCTTGTGGACTTGTGAACGATGGTTCAAAGAATGAAGCAAGAAGCTCCATGCGTAAGCGTGGAGTAGTTCACGGAACGATCTTCTTTTCTTTCCTTTCCTTTTCTCCATGAATTATAATAACTACAATGCCCACTAGTAAATCCACTAGAATCAATAGTATTAATCTTAATCTTTATGAATTTATTACATTGGAGTAAGAGGACAACCGTTTTTAAGCGGTGGATGAGTTACCTCTATTCTACAATACAAGTTTTTTAATCCAATTTAACACAAATTATAAATATTAATAAAATACATAAATGTATGTTTTAAGCTTACAAATATGGAATGTATCCAACAAAAGAGAATGAATAGATGTTCTTTCAACATTTCAGTTCATGTAGCTTTATCTATAATTTGGCTTTAGCATATAAAATAAGGCCTTATGAACAAGACGGAGTATCTAGATTTACATTAAATAATATGTTAACTGCAAAGAATGAAGTAGTAAGCCAATTTATATATAGGAAGTAGTAAGCCAATTTATATATAGGGTGGTAGTTCACATTCCTCAGAAACCCTGATTCTTAAGGATACGGATGTATTAAAATCCGATTTTTTCAATTATTGAGGTATATGCAAATGAAAAATAACACAAGTTTTTTGGATATCACTGGCGAGAAAAAAGGCATAAATCTCCTATCAATTCCGGGATTGACCATCAAACTGCAGCATTTGGATGGTGTTTTGCAACTTGAGGCAAACGGACATTTACGGGGGGTATGTACACCATTTTTAAATAGAATCAATGTTTCTCTTAAAGACGAAAAACCAGCGCTTGTTTTTGAAGATAAGGTTGTTGCATCAACATGGCTACCTCCAATTCCAAGCAAAGTCTTTAAAAGATTGCTTTATGCTGAAACACAAATCGCACTGGGAAAATACGTACCTGAAACGGTATCCATGGAGGTGACGAGGGAGTGCAGATGCAATTGTGAACACTGTGTCGTCAGTGGCGGTGAAGGTGATATGGATGTCGCTTCCATAAAGCGTGCAATCGATGAGGCACTGGATATGGGCGCAGTTATTATTACATTCACAGAAGGCGACCCTATGCTCCGGAAAGAAATATTCGAACTTATCGATTATGTGGACAAGGACCGTGCCATCGTCAATATGTACACACCTGGAACAGATATGACACCAGAAAGTGCCAGAAAGCTAAAAGAGGCAGGGCTACATAATCTGCTGATCAGTATTTATTCAACTGATCCAAATCAACATGATTCTGTACGGCGTCTTGACCGTGCTTTTGAAATGGCGACTTCGGCTATTAAAATGGGACTTGATGCGGGTTTGCTGGTGACGATGTGTACCCATGTTTCACCAAGGAACATACATGAACTGCCCGATATGTACGAACTGGCATCGCGGTTGGGGGTCCATGAGTTCTCTCTGTGGGAATCGATTCCAAAAAAGCTAGGAGACCCCGTACTTTCGGATGATGACCGCAAAGTGATCCTTGATATGTACAACAGGATAAATTCAACAGCAGGTGGGCCGAGGATTTTCTCGAACACATATTTTGAAGGCGAGATGCTGGGGTGTATGGCCGGGCAGCGCTGGATGCATGTATGCGTTGAGGGTTCCATAAAGCCGTGTCCATATATGCCGTTCGGATTTGGTAATATCAAGAATGAGTCACTTAAGAACATCTGGACAAGCATTCGTAAATATCCTCATTTCAAAGGTGAGCGGCATACCTGCCTTATGCAGGAACCTGACTTTTTAAAATTGATAAAACATATCCCTGAAAATGCTGCACTTCCCTACAATTTTGATGACCTCTAATGAGGATTCATTCATCATTCTCAGCTACTATCTGGAAATGTATGCTTGGTACTCTGTCTTCCCAAATGAAATGATATAAAATACATATATATGCCGAAACTTAATCTTTCCATCATTGCAAATTGATTAGTATTATTTTTCAATAATATTTTATACCATCAATCACTATTCATGCCGCATGAATGTGATAAAACTGCCGTTTGGAAACGACAGTTTAGTTGTGAGGATACCGGATAAGAATCTTTCACGCATCATTCTGCCTTCAGAACCAGAGGTCACGGATAATGCAGTTTCGCTGATAGAGAAAGCACTGGATTATCCGGTAAACAGTAGAAAACTATCTGAAATCGTAAAACCTGATTCAAGTGTTGCTGTAATTGTAAGTGATACGACCCGCCCGGTTCCAACTGCACAGATACTCCCCTTTATTATCAATCAACTGCATCAAGGTGGTGTTGCGGACGAGAACATCACCATTATTTTTGCTCTAGGTCTTCATAGAAACCAACAAAACAGTGAAATGGAACGGATCGTGGGTTCAGATATATACAGACGCATAAGATGCATCGAACATGATAGATCACGCTGCCGTATGATAGGTAAAACAAGCCGAGGAACGCCTGTCGAGGTATTCGAGGAAGTCCTTGATTCCGATTTTATTGTGTGTACAGGAAATATCGAATTTCACTATTATGCCGGTTACAGTGGAGGTGCAAAAGCAATCTTGCCTGGCGTAAGTTCAAAGGATTCCATCATCTCTAACCACAAGATGATGATGGAAGCTAAGGCATCATCAGGAATGATCGACAGTCCCGTGAGGGAAGATATCGAAGAAGCAGCACAGTATATCGGGGTTGACTTTTTGTTCAACGTGGTCTTGGACAGCAGGAAAAAGATTGTATATGCGACTGCAGGTCATGTGATTGATGCCCATCGGAGGGGCGTTGCGTTTGTTGACGACATGTATAAAATTGAGGTTGAACCCGCAGATGTTGTCATAGTTTCACCCGGCGGTTATCCTAAGGATATAAACCTTTTTCAGGCACACAAATCACTGGATAATGCAAAGAATGCAGTAAAGAAGGGAGGTTCAATAATACTTGTTGCACAATGCCTGGAAGGACTCGGCAATGCAGTGTATGAGCGCTGGAATAATGAATCAGATACACCTGATGATGCAATAAGAAGATTCAACCATTCCTTTGAATTTGGTGGGCATAAGGCAGCACTTATTGCACAACTTTCAAAGAGATATGACCTGTATCTTGTATCTGATCTTTCCGATACAGATGCAAAAAAAGCTTTTTTCATTCCTATCAAAAATGTTCAGGAAGCACTGGATAATATTCTAAATTCAAATCCTTATTTTAAGGTGCATGTTATGCCCTATGGCGGGTTGACGCTGGCATTGTGACTTTGCGTATCTTTTACTTTTTTCAGAGAGGTGACATATGGACAGAGTTTAGTTAAGAATAATTTATATATGGCTGTTGATGGCATCATTATGATCATTAGTCTCACTCCAAATTAAATTATAAGGACTTAAAAATAGTAATAAATAAACAATCGATTGGATTGTCAAAATTTATTCACCATTAGATAAAGCACAAATAAATTGTGAACTTTTGTAAATATTATATTGAGTAGTTGCTGGACAGTGGTAACTGTCATAATATTGTCAATGTTTTACATATAATATTTCAAATTTAAAATTTAACTTTTAAGCCGAGAAGTCCCCTTTCGTAAGATGGGGGATGAGAGGCTTAATATCCCAACAAAACATTAGTATGTTCTCTATTTTATAAAAAAATATATGTTGTTTCAATATAATGTCTACTAATGCTTAAAGCCTACAAATACTGTTTATATCCCATCAAAGAGCAACAAGAGCTTTTTATGAAACATATCGGTGCGTGTAGGTTTACCTATAATTGGGCTTTAGAAAACAAAATAAGAGCTTA
>JAFGOO010000041.1 GCA_016926455.1 Methanosarcinaceae archaeon
GAAGTGATAGTTACAGAACTAACAAGGAAACAAAAAGGGATCTTGGAAAAAATGGATTTATGCGCTTAAAAATGCGGAGGTCAGGTTACAAATATAGAATGTATCCAACTATAGGGTGGCAGTTTACTCCAACCCGTAGCCACATCTGGCCTGATTATGCACAAGATATTTGATGTTTGGGTGCAAACTAAGCATCATCATGGCAAGGGACAGACGTGACAGCTATTACTGGAAAGCAAAAACCGAAGGTTATCGTTCACGGGCATCCTACAAACTTTTCCAGATCAATGAGAAATTCAAAGTGATCAAACACGGCGATACGGTCGTTGACCTTGGTGCGGCGCCGGGTGGCTGGCTTCAGGTTGCAAAGGAAATATCCGGTGGGCATGTTGTCGGTGTGGATCTAAAGAGAATCGTACCCATAGAAGGTGTAGAGACCATAAAAGGCGACATCACATCCGATGATACTGTTCGTAAGATCATGGGGATTGTCGGGGGAGAAGGGGCAGATGTTGTTATTTGTGACGCTGCACCGAACCTGTCCGGAAACTGGACTTTGGATCATGCACGCTCTATCGACCTTTCGAATTCGGCACTCGGATGTGCAAAAAAGATTCTTAAGCCAGGTGGGAATTTTGCTGTAAAGGTATTCCAAGGTGATATGTTCAAAGCCTTCCTTGATGAGGTCCGCAACAATTTCAGTCACACAAGGGCACATTCCCCGGGCGCGTCCAGAGCACAGAGTGCCGAGATATACATCGTCGGGAAAAAATTCCTAACGGCACCAGTCTGCAGGGGTGACGAGTTCGAGATTGATATCAGGGAACTCGGCTCAAGCGGTGATGGTGTGGTGGTTATCGATGGGTTTGTGGTGTTTGTTAAAGATGTTAAAGTAGGCGAGAAGGTACGTATAAAAGTAATGGACGTAAAGCCCAACTTTGCTTTTGCAGACGTTATTGAGCGGATTTAATACTGTCTAAATTATTGACCGGGGAAGTATTCTTATTTATCGGTCCTGCAGCGTTTCAACCTCTTCAACAAGCTGTTTTCCTGCGGCAATCTCGTCCACGCTGTGGATCACAGCACCTAGATTATCGATTGATTCTTTGATCTCTTCGTAATCGAGGTTTTCACCTTCTATGGTAATCTTGATATTTTCGGTCTGCTGGTCAACCTCATACAGACTCAGGTTAACTCCTGCCACACCCTTCAATACACTCAGTTTCTGTGATAGCTCTACAATTGACGGATGATGGGGTTTTAATACATCCAGAACCAATCTTCGTATTCCACTCAATTTTTTCAACCTTCCTTAGATAGCCGGGAAACACCGATTACCTCAGAATATTTGTTATATGAATTATGAGTATTTCTAATATAAAGCTTATTTCACTTCATCCGGAGACCCGCATCACAAATGATTTTATGGAAATGGTTCATATGGTTATCGTATATTTTCAAATCAGATAAACAGGTGGAACAATGATTGATTTACATACACATACAATTTTCAGTGACGGAGAACTGATACCAAGCGAACTTGTCCGAAGGGCGTTGGTACATGGTTATCAGGCGATTGCGATAACAGACCATATCGATTATTCCAATATAGAGCACGTTCTTGCAGGAGCTAAAAAAGCAAAGTACTTGGAAGATGCCTGGGACATCAGGGTACTTGCGGGTGTGGAACTTACCCATTTGCCTCCTGAAAAAATCGCGCCACTTGTCAAAAAATCAAAGGAGCTTGGTGCGGAGATAGTGGTCGTGCACGGTGAGACGATCTCAGAACCCGTGGCAAAAGGGACCAATGCGGCTGTAGTCGAACTCAGTGATGTGGATATCCTCGCACACCCGGGATTAATCACCATGGACGATGCACAGAAGGCAGTGGACAACGATGTGTGCCTTGAGATCACATCCCGGAACGGACACAACAGGACAAACGGTCACGTTGCAAAAGTTGCACTGGAAGTGGGTGCAACACTTGTGGTCAATACAGATACGCATTCTCCTGATGACCTGATTACAAAGAACATTGCTAGAAATATTGCAATGGGAGCAGGGCTGAGTAAAGAAAAGGCAGACGAAGTTCTAGCAACTTCCATGCGCTTTATCAGATGAATTGGAAGGTTCAATGTCAATGGATGGCAGCATACGTGGCAAGGTAATCGATATTTCGGTTTGTATATCCAAAGACACACCTGTTTACCCTGGTGACCCGAAACCTGAAATCGAAAAAATTGCCAGCATCCAGAAAGATGGTTTTGCAGTATCAAGGATAACTTTCGGGAGTCATACTGGCACTCATATCGATGCACCATCCCATGTAATAGAGGATGGAAAAACAATTGATCAACTGAAACTTGATAACCTGATTGGCTCGGCAGTTGTACTTGATTTCTCCGAAAAGGGCGAAGCCATAGGCGGAAATGATCTTGATGTTGCACATAAGCGATTTGGAAATACCGTAAGTAGTACAATTTTGCTGGTAAAAACCCGAGACTCAGGCGAAGGAAGATATACTACCTTTTCAGACCCCCCCATCGATAGAACCGTGTATCTGGACAAAAGCGCAGCGGAATGGATTATAAAAAATGGGTTTAAAGTGGTTGGAATTGATAATCTTTCTGTTGATGCTCAATCTCAAACGGTAGTTCATAGGCTGCTGCTTGGAAAAGGTGTGCTTATAGTGGAATACCTAGATTTACATGTGGTTGAAGAAGGAATTTATTTTTTTGCATGCCTACCGTTAAAAACGGTTGGATGTGATGGTTCGCCTGCACGTTCAATCTTGATCATGGATTCCTGAAACGAATTAGTCTGAATTTGAGAAAAAGGATGATATTTGATGTGAATTAATAAAATGATTTTTGAGCGGGTTGGGGAGTTGGGGGTTATTAGAAAAAAAGATATTTACCCGCTCAAAATCATATTAGCATTTATTCTATATATCTCTATTTGTAAATATCTAGCTTAGTATTGATTTTTCGATTTTTAAATAGAGAACCTATATCAAAACTATATATATTAAATCTCTGTATTATGGGTATATGAATGGAATTCAGAGAACTCTCTGATGAGCAATGGAAGTTTATTAGCCATACTTACGAATGACGGGGTGCAGGGGTAGAGAAAGCCCATGTTCTTTAGACATGGAATGAGTCTTATCCCGCCTTTTAGTTGACACTAAAAATCAGCAAAATTTTCTTAATAAAATAGAACGATATACTTAATTTTGCTTAAGACACACAA
>JAFGOO010000042.1 GCA_016926455.1 Methanosarcinaceae archaeon
ATCAGATGGCTCAGGACGTAATTAAGTGTCAGTATCAGTCGAATGCTGATGTATGAAAACATAGCTACAAAGAGCCCAATACACAGGTTAGTGAGATACTGTCTGAATGCCATATTCTTACCAAATACGAACGTCAGCATATCTGATAAGGAGGGCATGAAACGCGAGATTAACACACCTGCAGCGCCGAGAAAAATATAGATGATCATCAAGATAACAAATATCACAGCCGAATTCAGTTGCATGTCCTGGACAGCACCAATCTCAAAGGGATCATAAGTGAACGTAGCAACCGTGAAAATGGCGTTGGTCGTGCCAGCGTCAGTCACGTTTGCTCCACCAGAATTGATACCTACACCAAGCTCGTACATATCGTCTGCAATACCGTACAGGAACGAATCAATTCCTTTGTGAACCATATCGGCACCTGTATCCACTGGACTTACCTCTGCAGATGCAATACCCAAGGACAGGGTTAACAGTATTATCAATAATAAAAGTTTCAAAATCTGACACTCCTTATAATTAAAGCTGAAGCTGTTAACATGATAATTGGAATACCAAACACGATTAGTGTAACTGGATGAAACGGGTTGCCGGGATCACACTCAACTGTGGTTACATTGAATTCGTTCATCTCAAGAGTCTCGTATGGTCCCACAGCATGTACTGATAGTAGCGACATATTGAGTGGAGATTCGGAGATCACTATCATATCTTCACGATGAGAACATAGTTCTCCGTCAGTAATTTCCCAGTGTTCAATTCCAGTCAGGTTGACGTATTCAGCACCTGATGTTTTGTTTTCCACAACACCATACATGAGATGCCGTACAATTTCACTGTCATTGTACCGCACAATAACACGATAGACGTTCTCCAGTGTCGGAAACATCATTATGGAATGTGGGTTTACAGTGTTGTTATACTGAACAACCTCGATTATCCCCGGGTCTGGCATGGTGTAGATGGCAGGCAGTGGAGCCGAATCTACAAACGTCCCGGTATCAGTGAAATAATCTTTATCAATCCAATGGAACGTTTGTCCAGATGCGGATGTACCGGTTCGCATAGTAGAGTGATGCCAATCAAGCTTTGCAGTTACTGTTACCACAACATCTGTATCATTCTGGTTAATTTCTACAGTGGATGTCAGTAGATCTATATTATCATTGAATCTCATTGTCCCAGGACTGATATCATAATTGAAAACTGGAACCGGTGTTCTGTTCACATATTCAGTCCCATTCAATACAGTTGTGTTTTCAAACCCAATGATATCAACCCACCCAATCATCCTACCGATAGTTATGGGTTCTACTGTGGACGTACCATTTGATGATATGTTCGACCAGTTGCCATCAAAATATCTCTGGTCAAGCACAGCAAACATACCATCATAGGCAGACACAGGAAACATAAACATTGTAAGAACCAGGATGAAGCACAAATACAGTCTCATTATGTCATTATGATAACAGGAACGTGTTGACAACGTACAGGAAGAGTAACATCGAGATTGCTACAAGGGATACAATCACAACGACAAACACAACACCCTGCATACCCTGCTGTCTCATAGTTGCGCTTTTTATGGCCGCACCGGTCTGTGCCGCAGAACCACTGAGTACCAGACCCATGAATGATACGACCAGAAATGCGCCTATACACAACCCGACAATCCATTTGACGGGATCTTCTACTGGTTCAATAGCGTTCACCGGATCTCCAGCTATATCATCAATGGAAAAGCTGGCAGCACACCCTGGCACTATAGTCAGTATCGATACAAAAAATATTATAAATAATATTGTATATCTCATAATTAATCAAAAGAATATATAGATATATAAACTTTTTCTACATACATAAAATTAATAAACAAATGTATATATCTTTTCTATATGCATAAAATTAATAAACTAATAAAACCAGTTTTAAAAAATGGAACAAAATAAAGATCCTGATAATATCTTTAAAGCCGCGTGCAGAATGCACTCTGGAGCGAATGGTGGAGCCACCATTTACCTCAAATCTGAGATCGCAGAACCAATAACAAAAGTATTCCCTATCAAGAAGGATCTCCTCGTTGAGTTCGATGGAGAAAAAATAACCATATCAAAATTATGATCGTGCGAACAATTATACTAGCTATTTTTGTAATCCTGTGTATATTGACTAGCGGATGTGTCTTGCAGCCTACCGAAGAACAGTATAAGCATAATGAGTCAATTATGACTCTATATCCAGATGGTACGTACTTCGTTGATCAGGAAGATGCGTTTAGTGGTACATATATAAAGAGAGATAACCGTGTGGAGCTCGAAATCCCATTCGGTATCATCGTAATGCGCGAAATGGAGAATGGCAATCTGGTAGATCCTGACGGTGACGTGTGGGTTAAAGTATAACTTATTTTATGTAGTTAATTCCAATCAAATGATGCTATTTCTTCACGCCAAGATGAATCATTTTGAGGATCATCGAGGTTCTCCGATTATTATGCAGAGTAGGTTGTGAATTGCAGTCATGGTTCATTGAACCACGAACGACAACATCTTTGAACTGGTTGAAGTCTGAATATATGGTAGGCAGTGATATGAAGGGACGTCATGGTAGAAATTCAAGAGTTCGAATCATATCCCTCGTATAATCTTTCGGGGAGATATATAACGTGAAAAATGGCAACGCAACTTATTTACAATGTCAGTTTTCTTCTGAATGTCTATTAATTTGCACTGTGGACAACTTGATTTTTTTTATACTCGATGCTAACGGCAAAAAGTCAAAATAAAAACTTTTTTAAATCCTGTTAACTTTAAGTTAAATAAAGAAATTTATGGGCAAATTTTAGGTGGCGGTTTAAGGTGGCATTGAAAACAGAACTGATTAAAATAAAAGAAAGTGGATTAGATGAAATAAATGACGTGATAAGACAAAAAATAGATGAATCATTAATAGATGAGTATCCTGCAACGGGAGTGCATCAATTTTATAGTGAGTCTTTTTTTTATAAAGACTATGGCTACAATATTGCAATAAATATGTTTTTTAACATCAAACGGTATGGAGAGGTATCTTGTTGCCAAGATTCATTATTTCTTGGCGTAACTCCATGTCAGGATACTATAGCTTCGTACAATGAAGCAAAAATACATTATCAACAATTTAATTTCCTTTGCTTTTCACAAAATATTGGTAAAAACAATGCTAGCGAGATAGTTGAGGAAACTCATTCAAAGGCAAGAAATCAAATTGATTATGTGTTAGAAAAGCAGAAATCCATTATTAGTGTAATGCAGAAAGTCAGAAGATAGTTTTTTACCGCAGATTTGGTATATACCTGACATAATAATACAAGATGACATAATAGACTATGAAGAAGGCGAAATTAATTATTTATTTGATGAACTTGCTGAAAAATAGTCAATAACAGACTTTAAAAAAGAAGAAGTTCGATCAATGATAAATAAAATTAGCAACAAAGTGGAAAAATCTAAATTATTTTTTTGTAAATGGAGAATTGAAATTATTAATACAGTAAGAAAGTAAGAATAAAAAATGGATGTGAGTGATAATGTTTAAAATATTTTGTAGACATAAATGGGTAAAGGTTGGTGGTCCTAGACAATATGGAAATGGAAAATTTAGTCAAAAGTACATATGTAAAAAATGCAATAAAAAGAAAACAATAATAGATTAAGTTATATCTTCTAAATGTCAGAGTTTGATTAATTATCTATAATTCTCTACCAATATCTTCACCGCACCTTTTCCATAATTCAGCTTTTTTACGTGCTTGATTTTATTTTTTATTCTTTTCAGTGTACTCCTACCTTTAATCCCCATTTCCCGTGTGTCTTTAGGTTCTAAAGCAAGCACCCATTCATGAAAGCTCTTGAAATCAATATACTTCTCAATCCTATTGATCTCAAGCTCCTGCATTTCAACCTTATTGGCTTCCTTGCCGATATACACAAATCCTTTAGGCTTTAGGTGTCTCCTTTGTAAAACTCCAACATTCCCTTCAAACTTGGCTTCAGGATGGTCTATGTAATCAAGCAACACGTCACTTAATGGCTTCCAGTATGCCTTTCCTTGAAGTGTATCTCCTGTATTGTAATCTATGAACTCTTTCTCAATTGCTACCTGTGGATTCTTGTTGAACGGGGCAATGGGTTTAACCTTCTCTCCATCCCCATTAACAGTTGCACCATTACCACCAAGCATAAAGTTGAAAGGTTTAATCTGCCTGTCAAATGTTTTCCCTTCATTCAGCTTCTTGAATCGTTTTAGGATATTTCCTGTTGATACCGTAAGATTGGAGATAACTGCATAATTCATCAACTTCGGGATATGCTTTACCCGTCCCCACTCTCCTCTCCCTCATCGTCATCGTTCCCCATCACTACCGCAATCCTCCTGATCACGCGGATGGCGGCGGCGCTTTCGGTGGTAATCTCGCCGGTGCGGATGAGGTCGCGGTAGTAGAGAGACTGTCGGAAAAGTACCTGAAAAGCACTTAAGTTAAAACATTCAAAATTATTGTTTAAATTAAATCAGTATTCTACACCCTGTCAAGTTTAGGCATTAAAGCTGAAATAGCCAAAAACATGTCTTTTCCGACAGTTTCTTAAAAATGCGACATTATACAATAAAAAAGTTCAGTTACATATTTATGTGGCAAACACTTTTCGAATAATATGTTTGAAGGAAAAATAATTAGAATTGATGCTTCTAAAGATCCCATCCCAAAACTAAAAATTGAAACTGATATTAGTAACCACACCGGCTCGCTAATAATAATACTCGGATATTCAACAAAAGTCTTTTTTGCAGATGCACAAATTGCTAATGAAACCACACTAAAAAGTTCCAAAATCGATGACAGAGGAAAAGATCGTCTTTCAAATGAAATCTTAATCAGTCCATTTATTTTTGGAGCTATTGAGAAATCAAGATGTAATAGTGATGTACAGATTCGTATAGTGACTGATGTAGAATACATCATACCACCACATGACAATATTCCAAAAATTGAAAGAATAATCATTGATGATAATTTATCTCAAACTCAATGGATTGATTTTATAGCTAATATGGGATATAACAGATATAAAATATTTGAAATGCCTTTTCCTGACATGCCACAATTTCCTGAATTCGAAGATATCATGAAAACATTAGAATCCGCTCAAACATTATTTTACGAGGGGAAAAATGAAGAAGTTGTTAACAAGTGTAGAACTGTACTTGAACGATTTCGTACAATTTTGAATGACGAGAAAATGAAAACAAAAATAGATAATAAAATAGATGAAAGATGCATTGGTGAAGAGGGAAGAGATCCTAAGAGTAAAAGGATACATGAAATTTTCACTAAGGTCTATAATTTTCATAACGTTGGTCCTCATTATCCATACTTTGTTGCGAGGGAAGATGCTGAATTATCTCTTGTTATGTGTATGTCTTTGTTACGATATTATTATGTTCAATTGGATAAATTGACAAGTGGTGACTGAAATTTCAACTATTAAGAAGAGTGGGACTTTGTCGAATAAGAAAGAGCGATTACTCGCTCTCCCTCTTCTAAGAACGGAGTGTGCGACTTTCATCACACTCCGCTCAAGCATTCTATAACCCGTTTTGCATCGAGCAGCAGTCTTCTCTGTCTACTTTTACAATTCTGGCTTGCAGACCACTGAAAAACAGTACCAACATGACGACGCAGTTCTGACTCTATATCCAGATGGTACGTACTACGTTAATCAGGAAGATCCTGGCAGCGGATCGTATGTGCGCAGAGATGGACGTGTGGAGCTTGAAATTCCATTCGGTGTCTTTGTAATGCACGAATTGGAGAATGGCAGTCTAGTAGATCCTGAAGGTGAAGTGTGGGTTAAGGTATAACTTATTTTCATGTGTCATCGGTTAAGACCCAAATTAAGCCTTATGTTGCTGTATTTCTAAAAGTACTAAACAAAATCATCTTTTTTTCATCTC
>JAFGOO010000043.1 GCA_016926455.1 Methanosarcinaceae archaeon
ACCTACACGCACCGATATGTTTCATAAAAAGCTCTTGTTGCTCTTTGTTGGGATATAAACGGTATTTTTAGGCTTTAAGCATTAGTAAACACTATGCTTTGACAACATATATAGTTTTTATAAAAAATAGAGAACATACTAATGTTGTGTTGGGATATTAAGCCTCTCATCCCCCATCTTACGAAAGGGGACTTCTCGGCTAAAAGTTAAATTAAGGATTTTCAGTCATCCCCTGCAATCGCAATCATTTCATTGACACAGGCAACTGCAATCGGTGTTCCGCCGCGTGTGCCCACACAAGTTATAGATGGTATATCTAGTTCCCTGATTACTTCTTTTGACTCGGAAGCATTCACAAACCCGACTGGAGTTCCCACAATCAACGCAGGTCGGATACCGTGTTCGATCAACCTGCATACTGTAAATGCTGCTGAGGGCGCATTACCAATCACGATGATCGCACCGTCAAGTTTGTCCCTGCATGCTAGAAATCCAGCAGATGTCCTGGTGATACCATATTTATGCGCCAGTTGTGCCTCAGGATCTGCATCTAGAACGCAATTTACTTTGCAGTTGTGTCCTTTTTTTATAATTCCTACTTTTACCATGTTGATGTCAACAAATATCGGTGCACTGTTCTTGATCGCTTTCATTCCCGCTTCGATAGGGTTCTTGTTAAACCGCATGATGTCTGCTACCGCCTTATCCCCGGTTGCTACCATACAACGCTGACGCACACGGTCCTCTAGGGTCTCATCACCCACTACGTTGCGTGCGATATTGCGGCTTGTCATGTATATCGTCTTTGCTTCGTCTGTTTGCGAACCATGGTCTTTACAAAGTTCGACAAGTTCGGGGTCAACGTCTATCGTTAGATTCACAAGCTCTTCCAGATCGTTGCCCGCGAAAGCATCTATTTTTGAAGTGTTTTCAGTAGTCATATTTTCGTTGATACCCCCGGGGAGTTATTATTCGTTTAATGTCATCTAGTTTCCAGATGCGAGATTCGTTGTTCCCAATAAGAACAGTTGTACGCATATTCACCCAGTCGTCATATTCCAGAACTTCTCCGAGCGTTGTTACAATTACATCTTCCCCACTTTCCCTGAGTGCGTTTTTGACAAGTCCAACCGGTACAGAATCGTTTTTATGTTCCCTGAGAATACCGATCGACTTTGAAAAGTTCGAATTACGCTGACGGCTTTTTGGATTGTACAACGCAATCACAAAATCTGCCTTTGATGCTGCAATTAACCGCTTTTCAATAACTTCCCACGGTGTGAGTAGGTCACTTAGGCTGATGACCGCAAAATCGTTTACAATAGGAGCACCAAGTATGCTTGCCGCCGCAGATATTGCAGTTACCCCGGGAAGCACTTCAATATCAACCTTCATCGCCGTTCTTTCTGCGATTTCCATAACCAGCCCTGCCATACCATAGATATTGGCATCCCCTCCGCTTACGATAGAAACCCTGGAATGTCCTGCAAGCTCAATTGCGCAGCGTGCACGGTCCACTTCCTTGCCCATGGTACTGCGGATGACTTTCTGATCGTTGAGCAGGCTTTCTATCTGGTCAAGGTATGTACCGTTCCCGATGACGTAATCCGAATCCTTGAGAACCTTCTGCGCCCGGACTGTAAGGTGTTCAACCAAACCCGGGCCTATGCCTACAACGTACAGCTTTCCTTTTCCAAGTAAATCTTCATTTTGCAATCGCGATTGTGACGTTACCATATACTTTCTTCCTTAGCAATAATTCCTTATTTTCCGAAAGGGCCAATGCAGACGGTTCTGCCACCCCGATCAGCCCAAAGCGGCTTGCCTCTGAAAGTGATGGTGCATCGTATCCATTGAGCACATCATGAGGCACGAACATGATACCAATACCAAGCATTTGTGCAGCCTCAATGAGACCTATTTCGTTTTCTTTCATTTTGGCAGATGCAAGGGTGTGCACACTTTCAAGGTCCACACCAGCATCAAACAGTGCTTCTTTTATTGCAGCAATAACTTCCTCAGAAGTTATTCCTTTTCGGGTACCAATTCCAATTATCATTGGTCAACCTGCAACTTTCTATTTTGTTTTTTTAACACAGAAACATCATCCTCAACTACTATCACTTTCGGTCCCCGAACCTCAAGCACCTCAACGTCTTCTTCGAGCAGAGCGCAGTTTACGGACCTTGTAGAGTTCCTGTTGACGATCTCACAATGCAAGGCAGATGCTATTCCTTCAACCGAGGGACGATTGTGCACCTCTGTGGAGGTTGTGATAACAGGCACAGCGCCCAGTTCCGAAAGCTTGCGGGCAAGTTCGTTTGCACCGTGATGACCACCTATGAGTGGTATGGCAAAGCTCAGGTTCGAATCCATAACTACAACTGCGGGATCAGACCACTTATCAATAAGCAGTGGCGCAATCTCCCGCACAACAATACCCGTTGCAAAAAGCGGTACAACTGCATCGTACCTCTCAAACGCCTGCCTAAAGACATCTTTCTCATAGAGGAGTATGTCTGCATCGAGATGCCCTGCTACACGTATAGCAGTGTCCTTATTACGTTCAAATGTAATCACAGCGGTTCTTGTGCCAGTCCGTATAGGTGCGACCTCCTGTAGTTAATAGGGTCAACTACGCCTCCAATGATGATCATTGCCGAGCGTTTGATACCTGCATCCATGACCTTCTGTGAAATATCGGATACAGTTCCACGTATTATCTGCTGATCATCCCATGAAGCATGAAAAACAACAGCTACTGGAGTATCAGGCGAATACTCTACCCTTGCCATGATATCTTCGATTTTTTGTGTCCCGAGGAACACCGCCATTGTTGTGTTGTATTTTGAGAGTTCTTTTATTAGATCGTTCTCAAGTGTTTCACCGGCAGGTCGAGTGATAATCAGTGTATCTGAGATACCATTTAAGGTCAACTGGGTTCTAAGTGCGGCAGCTGATGCAAATATGGATGAGACGCCGGGTACGAGTCCAACCCCTATTCCGTGTTTTTCCAGTTCTTCCATCTGTTCCACAATTGCACCGTATAACGAAGGATCACCGCTGTGCAGGCGGACGACATTTTTACCGACTTTGACGTTCTCTGCCATGATTGATGTGATCTCATCAAGAGTCATCCCGTAACTGTCGATCTTTTCACCATTTGAATAATCCAATACTTCGGGGTTTACGAGGGAACCGGCATAGACTACAAGGTCTGCATTTTCTAAAAGTTCGCGTCCCATCACTGTTATAAGTTTCGGATTGCCGGGACCTGCTCCCACAAAATATACTTTGTTATCCATTTAGATACTCCTGATTCTCATTACCCTTTTTGGCATAGATTATGCTGAAATAATTTCCCTTTATAGGTATTTTTTCTTTATCTGCTATAATTGTCTCATCGTTCGAAAAAAGTCTCTCAGCAAAAATAAATTCTGTGAACCCTTCACTTTCCAGTGAATCAACAATGTCGCGGGGATTGCGCGCTTTTAAGATTATCTTCGAGTTTATCGGCGTTGAGTCCCTTACCTCGAAAGAGGAATCGATGGCTGTACCGGTCTTGGAGGCAAAGGATGTTATGGAACTAATGCCCGGAATAGTTGTGATTTCGATATCAGGGTATCGATCATGAACAACGCGACGAAGATGTGAGAATGTGGAGAAAAAGTTTGGGTCGCCTATCAATCCAAAAGACACAGTACCGTCTTTTGCATCTCCCGCCACGATTTCAGCGTTCCTGTCCCAGACCTTGTTCAGTACCTCATCATCTTTTGTCATTGGGAAATCAAGTATCTCACAATCCGCATAGGGTGCCACTAGATCAGCCGCAAGCCGACCCGGTACATATACTCTATCGCTTTTTTTGAGAGCTACAATTGCTTTTAGTGTGATAAGTTCCGGGTCTCCTGGTCCAAGTCCTACTCCTATCAGCATATTTATCACCATTCATTTTTCCTTAGTAACCTGAAGTTTTGACTTTCCAGAAATGATATACACCGGATTATCAGGTTTGAACATTGTTTCGCCCCCTATGGGTGTGCTGCTTGACACTGATATATGCACCGCTTCATCGAATATTCCCAGTTCTTGCATCGTCTTTATTGTCCTGACAACTGTTTCAATCCTCACAGCATTTACAACAATGCGCTTCACATCCTTTTCGCGTAGAATCTCAAGAACCCGGCGGATGTTCTTTGTTCCGCCAACAAATGCACAGTCGATTATCTCGAGATCCTGCCTTTCGTCCAGTATCTTTGATGCTTCGCCATGTATGAGTGTAATGTTAGGTATCAAGAACTTTTTAAAATTATGTGCCGCGGTGTCAATTGCTTCAGCCCGTGCATCAATCGCATATATAGAGAGGTTATATCTCATTCTCGCTGCTGCAATGGAAACTGCACCTGTGCCACAACCGATATCTATAAAAGTATTTCCATCGGCTAAATCAAGTTTGGATAGAGATACTGCAATTATTTCCGGTTTTGTGGGTCCACCGCTTACATGTGTAATATCTTGCATTTTTTAACCTAAATCAAGTAAATTTGAGTTACTAAACATGATTTGTTATATATGAAATTTGTCCTTTGTGAACTAACACCCTATGAATATGGCGGCTTCATGCTTCATTCTTTGAACCATTGTTCACAAGTCCACAGGCTCATCCCCTCGTTCCGAAGGTGTAAAATACAAATTAAGTTCTGCTTATATAAAGCAAACTTTTTGATATTAATAGCGACATTGATATCCCAATCATGTTTTGTATTACAATCAGGACAATCCCATTCTCTATCTGCAAGTGTCAGGTATTTATTCTGAAATCCACACATTTTACATATCTTGGTCGATGGTTCAAATTGACCAATACGTAAAATGGTCTTTCCATACCATTCTGCTTTATATTTTAGTGTATTTATGAAAGAACTCCGAGAGGCAACCGCGATATATTGTGCAAGACAATGATTTTTCAACATATCACTGACATTTAAGGTTTCAAACGCTAACGCTTGATTATTGCCTATTAGCTTAGAAGATAATTTATATTGAAAATCATATCTCTGATTGGTTATTTGCTTATGAAGTTTTGATACTGCAAATTTAGCTTTTGCCCTCTTCTTTGAACTCTTCTGCTTCTTACTCATCCTTCTTTGTAAAACGGTCAAGCGTTGCATAGAGTTTTCAAGGTATTTTGGATTTTCGATTCTATTCAACACTTGAAAGTCGAAATGACATTAATTGAATATTCTCACACAAACATCATAATTGTTCCGTTGCTTTTATAATCAAAAAACCCGATTATGAATCAATGATTGACCCGGTCAATAATTTTAAAATCCCTGATGAATGGATTGCACGCACTAAAATCCCGCAATCGGAACTTGAAGACGGAATCGCAAGCGGGATGTTGGTAGTCCTTAGCAATGGTTCTGTACTAAAGCGTGGTTACACTACTGGTACAACTGCAGCCGCGGCTGCGAAGGCTGCGGTCATGTCAATAAAATGTGAAAACTACAGGCAGGTTTCAGTACCAACACCATCCGGAATTCGTGCACAACTTGATGTTGCCAGTACTCGCATCGGGCATGCCGTAGTAATTAAAATCTCGAACGATCACGAATCTGACATCACGCGTGGGCTTGAATTTGAAGCATGTGCCAAGAAAGCAAATGAAATTATAATAGTTGGAGGAGAGGGAATCGGTATCGTTACGAGAGATGGTTTTCCAGTTAAAAAAGGTAGTCTCGCGATCAATCCATCTCCAATGCAGCAGATAATTGATGCTGTATCGGAAGCTATCAGGGAACTTGGACTTCAGGGTGCAGAAGTAACAATCTCGGTACCCAGAGGCTCAGAGGTTGCAAAAAAAACACTTAACAAAGAGGTTGGGGTGATTGATGGCATTTCCATACTTGGAACCACAGGTTTTGTGGAACCATGGAACGATCATCTCGGCGAAATGAAAGAAGAACTTATCAAAGATGCACCAAAGGTAGTCCTGACAACCGGACGTCTGGGGATGCGCTATTCAACAATGCTCTTCCCAGATCACACTGTGGTTATGATTGGGAGCCGAATATCGGAGGGAGTCAAAGCTGCATTCGGAGAACTTGTTATCTGCGGTTTGCCAGGACTTGTCCTGAAATGGGGAAACCCTGAGATATTAACAGGCAGTGGATTTTTCACGGTTGCAGAGATGATAGCAAAAGAACCCGGGAATGAACGTCTTATCCATGCATTTGAACAGGTCATCGCAAGGTCTGGAGGAGCGCGGACAGTAATCGTGAACAGGAACGGATCGGTGCTGATGGACAGTGAGGCGGATACATGATAATCGTAGGTGTAGGGGTCGGTCCGGGTATGCTTACACAGAAAGCGATCGAAGTAATCAAGAACGCACCTGTTATATACAGCTCAAAGCGTGCACTCGAACTTGCTTCAGTCCATATCAACTGTGAAACACAGGAGATAGAGAATTACAGGGAACTGCATCTCTTACCTGAAGATGCGGTCATACTTTCCACCGGAGACCCGATGTTTTCTGGACTTGGAAAATTTGCAGGCGATAGAGACAGGATAATACCTGGAATATCATCACTTCAGGTGGCGTGTGCACGTCTTCGTATGAACCTGACAGATATCGTCGCAATAACTGCACATGGTCGTGGTGCTTCACTGGCAAAAGATACACTTGTTCAGGAACTTGAACTCGGAAAAAACATATTCTTGCTACCTGATGCATCATTTGGGGTGGCAGAAGTGGCTTCTGTTCTCCGCAACATGCAGATCAATGCGCGGATATATGTGTGTGAAAATCTTGGATACCCAGATGAACGCATTGCGAACGGTACTGTGGATTCTCCGCCTGTGGTTCAGTCGGATATGTTTTGTATTGTGGTTGTTCAATAAACAAAAATCATTGCAAAATTGTACCCTGTAGATTACGATCACTACCCCAGCCCCCACACTCCAATCTTATCTTTATGGATAATAATTATTATCAAAATGAGATGGTATATATAATGTCTCTACTATTTAACATAATCCTTGATTTTCCTCATTGTATTTCCGTGTCGTAACTATGCGACACGGCATTTACAAATTCCATCGCTGAATTTGCAGATGTATCTCTAGATCCTGTAATCAACATATGTATTGATAATATGCCTAACTGGAAATGCTAATTCCAAAGGCACCCTCAATGAGTTTAGTGAACTACTCCCCGCTTACGCATGGAGATTCTTGCTTCATTCTTTGAACCATCGTTCACAAGTCCACAAGCCCTTCCCCTCGTTCCGAAGGTGTCAAACGGTTATTAGATTTTG
>JAFGOO010000044.1 GCA_016926455.1 Methanosarcinaceae archaeon
ACAACAGTGTTCCCAATAAAACGAACATTTAAATTCCATAAAAAAGATGTAGAACGAGTCGAAGTGGAAATATACAGGATTATGCGATAATATACTATTAAAAAACCCAAATTGATAATTCATAAGAGGGATAATCATTAGGATAAGAAATAAAAAGAAAACCTCGCGAAGGAACATAAAAGCTAACGATTTTGAGGATTCAAAAGAAAAGGCATCTGAAGAAGATGTTGCAGAAATGGAAGAGGAGATTACCGAAATTGAAGAGAAAGCCATGCTAGAGATGGCAGAGACAGGCGAAGAGGAGAAAGAGTCAGAAGGAACAAAAGTATCAGCACATTCAGAAGAATCCCAAACACCGGAAGAGGATATTTTCGTATTGCCGGGCGATTTTGTGAGTACAACAGAGGAGTTTGCATCAGGTCCCGGTACATACCTTAGTGGCGGAGAGATATATTCAACATCCACTGGTATAGTTTCCGTGAACAGGAAACAACGGGTCGTATCTGTGATTCCAACGACAAGCACACCACCTATTGTAAAAGAAGGTGACATCGTTGTTGGTGAGATCATTAATGTTCGTGAATCAATGGCTCTTGTAGAACTCGCAGCAATTAAAGGAGCAGGCAATCGTGAGATGCAGAAGTCAGGTACAGCTGCAATACATGTTTCAAATGTGAAGAACGCATACGTGAAAGATATATCAAAGGAATTTGCACTTTTTGATATTGTAAAAGCGAGGGTCATAAACACCCAAAATATGCGGCTTACTACGTCAGATGACTCGTTAGGGGTTATGAAGGCTATCTGTTCAAATTGCAAAGCAGTTCTGGTCATAGAAAACAACAAACTGAAATGTCCATCATGCGGACGAAAAGAGAGCCGCAAGATATCTTCTGATTACGGGACAGGACTTGTTTGAGGTAAAAATGAAAATTATATTTGCAGGTGAAATCCTATGGAACTGAAAATCTTAGACAAGACCGATAATGAGATGCACCTCGAGATCAAGGGAGAGAGCCATACTCTCCTTAATATGCTGAAATCAATACTTCTGGAGGATAAGCGAGTTCATACAGCATCCTATGATATGAAACACGTAACAATAAGTGAGCCTGTCCTGTTTGTAATGACAGACGGTACCGACCCAATTACTGTTGTTAAGGACGCGGCATTAACACTTGTTTCTCAGTGTGACGAGTTTATCCAGGTATTTAGCAGGGCAGTTGATATCTAAATCATACTTCGCTGAAAACAGATATTTTAAGGCGTGGTCTGGGTTTTCCAAACCTCTGCCATCTTTCATTTTTGTGCTGCAATGAATATTTTTAATTATCTTGACCTATATAACTAAAGTCATATTTCACCATATTGAGAGATACTACAATGACACTTGATGATGCATCACTTCAAAAATTTGGGTATATTGAACGCGGACCACTGAATGCGATTAATATTGATCCGCTTCAGAGGGGCGGGATTCTGACTGAGGAGGGGCGCCGTGCTCTTGTACAGTGGGGTGATGGATATTCGATATGCGATTTCTGCGGGGGTCAGCTTGACATGATCAAGAAGCCGCCTATCAATGATTTTGTTCACAAGGCATTGCCAGAGTTCCTAGGTACCGATGAGGTCCGTGTAACCAACGGTGCGCGGGAATCTAAGTTTGCTGTTATGCATTCCATGGCTAATGAAGGCGATTTCGTGGTTTTTGATGAGGTGGCACACTATAGTTCATATGTGGGCGCCCAGCGTGCCAAGCTAAATGTCAGAACAGTCCCAAATTCCGGACGCCCTGATTACAGGACAGAGCCGGAGGGCTACGGCATAGTTATCGAAGAGGTGATTAAAGAGAGTGGTAAAACGCCAGCTCTTGCACTGCTAACATACCCTGACGGTAATTACGGAAACCTTGCGGATGTGAGGAAGGTGGCGTCCATCTGCCATGAGTATGATGTACCCCTGCTCTTGAACGGTGCATATGCCGTCGGAAGGATGCCGATGAATGCAAAGGACATTGGTGCTGATTTCATTGTGGGGAGTGGGCACAAGTCTATGGCTGCATCGGGTCCTATCGGTGTCCTTGGCGTGAGTAGTGAATATGCTGATATCGTTTTCCGAAAATCTCCCACCTACAAAACAAAGGAGATTGAACTACTGGGATGCACTGCACGGGGTGCGACGGTGATGACCATGATCGCATCGTTCCCAGAGGTGGTCAGAAGAACCCGTAAATGGGATTCAGAGGTCGCAGATGCCAGGTGGTTCTCGGAAAAGCTTAAAGTAATGGGGCTTACCCAGATGGGAGATCGCCCACACAACCACGACTTGATGTTCTTTGAGGCACCAAATCTGTACGAGATTTCGAAGAAGGTGAAGAAAGGTCGGTATTTCCTGTACAGGGAAATGAAAGCACGGAACATCCACGGTATCAAGGCAGGTCTTACCAAGTACTTCAAGCTTAGCACTTATGGCGTGGGACGCGAGGACCTATCGGTTGTCCTAGACGCCTTCGACGAGATTATCAATAAGTACGAGAAACTGTGAGCCTACCCTCCCCATGTTTCTGCCAGGATACCATAAAGGCTATAATCTCATAGGTAATTAGTATTCAAAAATTATTCGTGTGCGGCTGTGGTTTAGCGGTATGACATTGGCTTCCCAAGCCTATAACCCGGGTTCGAATCCCGGCAGCCGCAGTTTTTTGGAGATATACTGACTACTCCCATGACTAAAGTCTTGGGGTTCTTTTATTTAACCTTGAAGGAGTCTTATCCTCTAATGAGTTTAAGCAATTGCTGATTCATTGTCGTAACTTGCAACCCAGTTAAACAACTGATTGTAGAGGTTCCAATTCCACAGCCGTTAGTTCCCGCGAGCCTCAAGGTACTTTGATATGTTTTAGATCGATTCAGTATGTTGACTCCTGCATTAACATCCCGGTCTAATGAAGTGTTGCAATGTTCACAATCAAATACTCAATCTGATAATTGAAGTTTGCTTTTTTTCTTTATACCACATACTGAACACACATGAGAAGTGTTCTTATGATCAACCTTTTCAACGATCTTTCCCTTCTCAGCAGCTTTGTATGTAGTATGCAGAATTAACGTTGCCCATCCTGCATCGTGAATAG
>JAFGOO010000045.1 GCA_016926455.1 Methanosarcinaceae archaeon
AACGAGGGGAAGGGCTTGTGGACTTGTGAACGATGGTTCAAAGAATGAAGCAAGAAGCTCCATGCGTAAGCGTGGAGTAGTTCACCGTCTCCTATCACAATCACATCTGATTCTTGTGCAAGATATGAATTATTCAGCACCATCGGAGCACATTCTATAGTATATATTATAGTGAGTGGTTGTGTGTATTTTTCAACTACAAAGATTGCAGCTCCACTCACTATGATGAAAGTGATCAATGCACTAGCATAGAAAATATTCTTGTTATTCGTCTTTTCCACCCCACTTCACGGTAAATATAGTTAATCCATTTATATCGTCCTATCCGATGATCTCCTTGTTCCAGTTTATGTTAAAAATATAAACATATAAAGGCTTGAATAATAAAACTAATCATTGACCAAATTTATGCATTGCTACTGTTTCAACATCATACAGCGGAATACTACCACCAAGAAGTTTTAGAGAATATTGAAGGGCTATATTCCATATTTGAAAAGGTAGGGATTAGCCCTTACTTGCTCCTAATTTTATAATATTGAAGCAAAGCAACAGTTTTCAAATTCTAGATTTTACTGTAGTTCTTGCAAATCAGTCCATAGATTCTGCTATTTTTATTAACTCCTCTTTTTCCAAAGTTCTTCTAGAAATGCTTCCAGTGAGCACTACGTCAATTTTGATTGTTCTTCTGGTGAATCTTCACTTCCTATACAACAACAAGCAAAATAGTTATGGGGTTGTTGAAGGCAAAGATTTGAGAACAAACTACTGAACTTGGAAATCATAAAATTCTAATATCAGATTGCTCGAAATTTTGCCGATACCGATATATATCATATAATCAATATCGTATATGTTAAATTATGTACGATACCGATACTTCTCTGATTCAAGAAGAATTTCTTTTACATGTAGATGATAAAATGAATAGACTCAACTCCATGCGACCTCTTCCAGCAGATGCCATAGGAAGGTTGCATGAAGAGATGAAGTTAATGCATACTTATCATTCTAATGCGATAGAAGGGAATACCCTCACACTCGCTGAAACAAAAATTGTTCTGGAAGAGGGACTAACAATCGGTGGAAAATCGTTGCAAGAGCATCTTGAAGCAACCAATAACGCAAAAGCTTTTGATTTAATTGAAGATCTTGCAGAAAAAAGAACGCCAGTAGACCATGTCACAATTCAGCAGATACATGAAATTGTAACTAAAGGTATACTAGAAGATGCCGGAAACTATCGTACTAAAAATGTAAGGATAACAGGTGCAGTAAAAACACCACCTGATTGGTCTAAAATAGTAAAACTGATGGATGAATTGATTAAAAATCTAGTTGAGAGTAAAAGACATCCTATCGAAACTGCTGCTTTTTTGCACCATAGATTTGTTGAAATTCATCCTTTCACTGATGGCAACGGCAGAGTGGCGCGCCTACTAACAAATTTGTATTTGATTTCAAGAAATTATCCACTTATAGTACTCAAAAAAGAAGATAGAAACAAATATTACAAATATTTAAGAGCCGCAGATTCAGGAAACCTTGGTCCATTTGCCAATTTCGTCACAAAAGCTGTAGATGAAAGTCTAACACTATATTTATCAATCTTTGGTGGACCCGACGAATTGATACCTCTTAGAGAGCTTGCCCCCGAAACTCCTTATTCTCAAGACTATCTTAGTTTGCGAGCAAGGCAAGGGCTCTTGGATGCGGTAAAGATTGGAAATAAATGGCACACTTCAAGACGTTCTATTGAACAATATCTATCTGAACATGGGGAAAAGTGATTGATTTTTTCCTGTGCGTTATACCTATAGACATATTTTTTTCAAATCGTGTGGGTAAAATTTAGTTTTTACCTGGATAGTGTCCCGATTTTGCTGTAAATTCGTCCCGTACCCATTCACCCTTGGTCTTTCATCAATAAATATCTAATTTCTATATAGAAAGTCGGGCAATAATCCTACTTTTTACCTACGTTCTGACGTTAATCAATCAAAAGCAGAATGGAAATCAGTAATATGCCGAAGCAGACTCCAGCTAAAAGCGATGCTTTTGTTCTTATTGATGCAAAGTATCCCATCAAACCACAAATAAGTGTGAAAGGTGAAAAATCAATTATAGTTTTCCAGCGAAACCAATAATTAAGACCTGCCATTATAAATTCCGGGTCAAACAACTCAAAAAGGATTTCAGCATAAATGGAATTAAGAGGAAATAACAGCACTCCGCATAACGTGGCAACGACTTTGTTTCCTGTTGTATATCCATAATAGATAAGGAGTACTGATGGAACGCCAAAAATTAGTATTCTAGACAATTGCTGTAATTCCATGGATATAGGCATCATAGTTGGTACTAAAAATAACTTATAACTCACTTCCATCAACGCAGATAAAAGTGGAATTAACATTATAATTACTGCAGAGTGAATCAATCTTTTTTGGTTATCAGTCATCTATCCTCCTGAAAAAAGAACTTACCCACTCAATGTTGAGGAGATTCTATCTTTTTTATTACACAATCTTGTAGATGAGTGAAAGATAGTTGTCATCAATAATCTCACTGCAAACCAACTTTAATTGTATTTTATCCTGCAAAGATAGACTTCTAAATAAAGAGGGATTGCTATTACCAACTAAACATGGGGAAACCACCAAACTAATTTCGTCTACAAGTCCTTGGGATATAAGGATATTAGTTAGAATACCACCACTGTCGGTTCTGATTAACCTACAATTATATTGATTATACAGAATTTCAAATGCTTTCCTGTAATCAACGTGATCTTCTCCACAGATAATGAAATCATAGTTTCTTTCTTTCAAATAGTTCAGATATGTTTGCGGCGTTGTTTTTGAGACCAGGATGATAACGTCCTTTACATATTCCATATTCCTGAAAAGATGAAGATTCCACAATTTTCCCCTACTGTCCGGAACTATTGCAAACGGTCTACTATCATTTGGGTCTATAACTGGTTTTATGAAGTCTTTTTCTGTCTCTGGCGGATTAAAATATTCTGCTGCTGCAGAAACGGTGTTTGATCCAAAAAGTACCATCTCTGCATTGAACTGAGCTGCAAGCCGATAATACACACCAGTATCATCAAATCCTTTTATGCAACCGTCCAGACTTATTTGAGCGTGCACAACTACTTTTGGTCTCATAAGTTGACTCCTGACTAGTAAAATGCAAACCCATAACTATCCTTCTGTTATTTAGGAGTAATGTAGGGGTTAATCCTAGGCACACTGGTAACCCAACATAGGTTCATATGAACCTTTAGTCTCTTCAGATACTGTCTGCTATGTTTTCCAAAACTCTACCGTTGCAAAAAAGTTGTCATTATGTAACTTAATGAACCATGACTGCATATCCACAACCTACTCTGCAGAAGAAATAAAGAAGGTCGGAGGTCCTCAAAATGATGTAGCGTGGCGTGAAGAAACAGCATCATTGGTAATAGAATCACTTAATGAAATAAGTCATACCTTTACCCACATGTCTCCGTCAGAATCTACCAGATTGCCATTTTCCAATTCACGCATTACAAAAACACCGAATGGGATTTCGAGCTCCACACGGTTATCTCTCTTTATATATGTACCACTAAATGCATCTTCCTGATTAACGTAGTACGTACCATCTGGATATATGCTTCATCATGCTTGTATTGTTTTTCAGTGGTCTGCAAGCCAGAATTATAAAAGTGAACAGAAAAGGCCACTGCTCAATACAGAAAGGGTTATAGAATGCGTGAGAGGAGTGCGGTGAAAGTCGCACGCTCCGTTCTTAGAAGAGGGAGAGCGAGTAATCGCTCTTTCTTATTCGACAATTTTACAAATATCTTGTTTACTTTTCTGATGTTTGTGTTTTATTGGTCTTTGTGTATAACGTTTTATCTTTGAATTTGATTCGACGTATACGGTGATAAGGTATCATTGTATCCGGCAAAATTGTAAAAAATGAACGCCCAATGTCTATTATATCGTTAAATGAAACTGTTTTTGTGTCATTGGGTGCACCCCTGTGGGTATATTCTATATAACATTCTCTGCAGTCTACACCTTTCCATTTCAATTCGTTCAGTATATCCCTAGAGTGTTTTGATTTTATAATCCCATCGGCTAAAATCACAATTCATAACCTCATTTTAGATTAATGATTTGATTTTCAGTATTTCTTTGCACTAAATCTTCGCCATTGGCCTGTAGGAAAAGTATCTGAAAAGAGATTAAATCAAAAAAATAAAATGACTGGGAATCCCAGTCATCTTTGCTATTATTCGTTTACTATGTCCCTTGAAGGTGCACATAGCTCACCGTTGTTGTAGTCGTCAAGCTCCCAGTATAGAGATTCACCTATCTCCCATGCATCACTGTTTCCACGCACATTGCTACCCAGAGGATTCAATGCCATCCATTCATCCGCTTCGGCAATTGTATCGTTTATGCAGTCACCATCGTTACCGACCATCACGTTCAGCTTGGCTGCAACAAGTGATGGGAACATAGTATAGGTCTTGTCTCCTTTTACCGGCTTCTTCATCTCGATGATTGCATCTTCCTTCGTATAGAGCACACCACCGATTTCAATGTAGTTTATTGGTGTTCCGTCAGGATATACCCAGGCATCAAGATGGTTCTTCCAATAACCATGACTTCCGGTACCAGGAGCAACAAATGGTGGGACAGGCCCTGTTACAGTTACGTCTTGGATCACAGTATCAACAAGAGTACCATCACTAACAGTCAATGCCACTATGTAAGTGCCTGCACAGGCATAAGTGTACAATGGATTTTGTTCAGTGGAACAAGTTCCGTCACCAAAGTCCCAGAACCAGCTAGTTATAGTGGTACCTGTAGCAGTAGATGCATCTGTGAAATAGACATCTAAATCTGATATTGAA
>JAFGOO010000046.1 GCA_016926455.1 Methanosarcinaceae archaeon
TATCTGACCGCCAGAAAACTCAATACAAGTGACGATAAGATTATCGCAAACTTCTGGGATCAGTCACCTGAACTTGTTAATCCTGAATATGGGATATACGGGTTAAAGATCGTTAAGCCAAGTAGTGTTAACTACCTCTATTTTTCGAAGAAGCTACAAAAGGAGGAACTTGATTCCAAAGCAAGAAAGGTTATGATTAAACTGAAAGAAGCAAAGGATATCCAGAAATCAATTGAAAAGAACAAAATGCTTCCTAAGAGATTCGGGATCAATAATGTACTTGTTGATGTGGTTTATTCATTACAGACAAAACTGGTTGAACTTTATGAAGAAGAAGCTATCAAACTTCTTGAAGAACATTTGATAACAGACAGAGAAGGATTTTTCTGGCTCAAATCAAGCAAGAATTTGACACTTGTACAAGCACTTCAAACCTATAGAAAAAAGGGCTCTATGGAGAAGATCATCAATTCCCTGAAAAATGAGATTGAGATTAAAACGCTATGAGTATGGATGGAAGCTAGCGTTTGTGGTGCGGTTATTATCGGGCTCATTTCATAGTTGTTCATATCACTGACGCGATATGAGTTCAAGGAACTCAAGCATACATCTACGAAATTCATCAAAAAAGCTTATTGAATTTGACAGTTACCGTAGATTTATGGCAGAGAAAGTCAAAAAAGTACATTTATGCCAATTTTGATGCGGTAAATACACTGATTTTACGGCAAAAATGGGGAATATCATGACAATTTGAGTGAATTTGTTGAGACTGTCAAATAGGATTTCCTGAGAAAAAAATACAAATTTGAGATATAGGAAGACTTTCTCTTCAGGAAAGAGTCAAAACTGTCAAACTTGGGATTCATGCAAAAACCGAAGATAAACTTAAATTTCTCTATGAAAACGGAAGACAAGAGTAGGTTGGCAACTATTTTAGAAATCAAAAAATTCTGGACAATCTATTTCTTAGGTTTTACAAAAAGAGAACAGAATGTGAAAAGATACATGCTCATATCAAGGAGATAGTAAAATTTGATGTCAGAATAGAGAGTAGAAAGCTCTACTTTCTATTGGGTTTTGTAGCGTATCAATTATTAGTCCTTACAGAAATACAAAACGGAGTTGAAAAACGAAACTCATTTGGGATGTTTTTTTAAAAAAATGTTGTCAAATTAGAAAAGGAGTTTTAGGAGCTAATTTGATAGCCTCTTTCACAGATTCATTGTGGTGCGTAACTGCTAAATACTGACATTGCCTCTTGATACAAAATCGATTTGTCATATGTTTAACTTTTCTAGTCATGGATTTAAAGGCTGGAAGCTGAAGGATACGTAATCAGGCAGAGGGATATTTGGAAGGAGAGCATAAGGGTTCTGTCTGACCGAAATTTGAGAAATTATTCAAAACTATTTTAAAAAATGGGTGATAACAGTGCACAGGAAAAGCGATTTTTTAGGTGAGGAAAGTGTTAAAAAGCTTTTGCTCAAACTTTCAGCCCCTGCTATCGCCGGTTTGTTAGTTCATGCTCTTTACAATGTTGTAGACACATTCTTTGTAGGAATTGCTTATGGAGATCTTGCTGTTCAGGCAATAGGCGGTTTAACGATTGCTTTTCCCATCCAGTTGCTGATTATGTCCGTCACCATTACCATTGGAACCGGGGGGGCATCCATTATCTCAAGGGCACTCGGTGCTAAAGATATCCACAGGGCAAAAAAAGCCCTCGGGAATGTATTTTTCCTGAGTCTGATCATTGGTGTATTATCCCTTTTATTCTGCTTTTTCGACCTTGAGCCAGCCCTTAAACTCTTTGGCGCCACCCCCGGGATAATGCCCTATGCAAATGACTATATACAAATCATAATAGCCGGAGCAATCTTTACCATTTTTAGCCTGTCTTTCCAGAACATCATCCGAGCTGAGGGTAATGCCCGCTTTGCCATGAACGTTATGTTGCTCGGTGCAGGCATAAATATCCTGCTCGACCCCATTTTTATCTTTGGTCTCGGTATGGGGGTTCGAGGAGCTGCGATTGCAACCGTAATATCTCAGGCCCTGAGTGCGGTTCTGGTACTGGACTATTTCACAAAAGGAAAAAGTTCGGTTCCACTCAACTATGGAATGCTAAGGCTCGATAACAAGATTCTAAAAGAGATTGCCTCCATCGGGATAGGTCCTTTCATACTTCAGGCATCAAGCAGTTTTTCAATGTTGCTGGTAAATGTTGTTCTTGCACTCTATGGCGGGGACGTTGCCATAGCTGTATATGGTCTTATTATAAGGCTGTTCTCCTTTGTTTTCATGCCTATTCTTGGTGTGTCCTTCGGACTTCAGCCGGTCGTGGGATACAACTATGGGGCAGCGAAGTTTGGGAGGGTCATTGAATCTGTAAAATTATCCATTGTAGCGACAACAGCCATCGGACTGGCTGGTTCTATGGTCATGTACCTGTTTCCGGAAAAACTCCTATCTGTCTTCAGTTCTGACCAAGATTTGCTGAATGTAGGCGTATCAGCAATTCATATCTTTGTCCTTGGAATTCCACTGATAGGTGTCAATGTGATAGGAGCAACCATTTTCCAAGCTCTTGGAAGAGCGCAACAGTCCTTTGTCCTCTCCATTGCAAGAACTATCCTCTTCCTGATCCCTCTTCTACTCATCCTCCCTCGCTTTTATTCCCTTAACGGCATATGGGCAGCATTCCCGATTTCTGATTTCCTTGCTTTCAGTGTCAGTAGTCTGCTTCTTCTAATGGAAAACAAGAAACTCAGAAGCTATCCCAATACATGAACATGAAAAACACTTAAAACAAAGAAAGATCAAAAGCATAATGCTAATTCATAAAAGAGGACTAGCATGAAAGTATCTATCATTGGTTCAGGATATGTAGGTTCTGTAACTGCCGCGTGTTTTGCAGAACTGGGACACCAAGTTATCTGTATTGAAATCGATGAGACGAAAGTTGAGCAGGTAAACGCCGGTATTCCGCCAATCTACGAAGAAGGACTGGAGGAACTTATGCAAAGGCACGCTGGCAAGCTCCTCTCCGCAACCTCAGATTATGATTATGCGGTTCAGAATTCCGACATATCCTTTATCTGCGTTGGCACGCCCTCGGGAGACGATGGAGCCATAGACCTCTCTATCGTTAGGGCAGCTACCGCAAGTCTCGGACGTGCATTATCAAGAAAGAAAAATTATCATATAGTAGTTGTAAAGAGTACGGTAGTTCCAGAAACCACGGAAAAGGTGGTACTTCCAATACTTGAAGAATATTCTGGCAAGCGTGCAGGTGTGGATTTTGGGGTTGGCATGAATCCTGAATTCCTGCGTGAAGGCAATGCAGTGTACGATTTCATGCATCCTGACAAGATAGTGGTGGGTGCTATCGACGGGCGCTCAGGTGCCATTATCTCGGAACTATACCGGGGCATCGACTGCGAGATTACGCACACGGGTCCAAAAACCGCTGAAATGATAAAATACGTGAACAACTCCTTACTTGCCACAAAGATATCCTTTTCCAATGAGATCGGAAACATCTGTAAAAAACTCGGCATCGATACCTATGAGGTCATGGATGCAGTGGGAAAGGATTTCAGGATATCACCGTATTTCCTAAATTCAGGTGTAGGCTTCGGAGGTTCGTGTTTCCCGAAAGACGTAAAGGCACTGGTAGGCAAGGCAAAAGATATCGGCTACGATCCAATTCTTCTTGAATCCGTGATTAATGTGAACGACCGGCAGCCACTCAAGATGGTCGAACTGCTTGAGCAAAAAATCGACAGAATTACGGGTAAAAAAATTGCTGTGCTTGGACTTGCTTTTAAGAACGATACGGATGACATACGGGAGTCGCGTTCAATACCGGTCATCTCCGAACTCCTGCGTCTAGGTGCAGAGGTTTTTGCCTATGACCCCATGGCAGCTGGGAACATGGGGAAAGTGTTCAGCAACATCACCTATTGTGACACCGCAGTTGAAGCACTTGCAGATGCGGACGCTTGTCTTGTGATGACCGAATGGGAAGAATTCAGATCAATTGATTTCAAATTCGGTGTGATGAAAAACAAACTTGTCATCGACGGAAGGCATCTTATTAAGGTCAAGGACATCAAGGAAGATATTGATTACGTGGGCCTATGCTGGTGACCAAACAGGTACCAGAAACTATAAACTTAAAAAAACAAGACTATTGAACACGACCGGAAAATCACACTGCTCTGTAGTATTTCCCATTCTTAGATTCGATCTCTATTATCCTGCTCTCTGCGAGCAAGTTCTCGGTGACCGGTAACAGGTCAGTATTATCTATATCAAGGGATGAAACGGCCTGTCCAAAGGTGCATGATCTTCGAAGAATCAGATCATAGACCTCTTGGGTCAGGTTCTCGTGCTGCATGCTGGACCTTTTCTTTTCAGACCTTTCAGCACAAGCCGGACCCGATGCCTGCCAAAGCTTTCATCGAATTTCTGTGCGATTTCCTTAAGTCTGGTGTCCGGAGCCGGAACGATAAAATCCTCTGCAAAATCCTCTGCAGGCGGTCTGCTTGTTGTAAGGACTTCAATTTCATCAGGGTCTATAGCTGTAAGGGGTTCTATCAGTTTCTCAATTTCTTCATCCGTTGTATTCACAGGATATTCCTTACTGGAACCTATGAACATTACCTCAATCGCAAGCTTTGGACCACCCATTTTTTTAAGTGCTTTCAGTCCTTCTATGATTTCTATGAGTTTGATTCCCTCAACCGGCCTGTTGATAGCCTTAAAGGTTTTCTCATTTCCGAATACAAGGGTAGCAACCACAAAATCAGCATCTTTCAAGTTTTCCCTCAGATTTTCTTTACCCATAGGGGATGAGTTTGTTATCACACATATTGGAAGGTCGCTGATCTTCCTTATCTCGCGGATCATTTTGCCCAGATTGTGGTTTAATGTGGGTTCACAAGTTCCGGTAAAAGTGATATAGCCAAGGTCTTCAACTTTCCTGTGATAATTTTTAAGACTCTCAACAACCTCTTCTTTAGTAACGATGGATTTTGCATCCCCAATACTTGAAACCATTTTATCCACATGTCCGAGCTGGCAGTACACACAGTCAAAATTATAGTTCTTCTTTGTATCTCCTCTTTTTATAACATCAATCCCAATGGACCTTCCGAGCCTCCTTGAGAGGATTGGACCGTAAATAATTCTTGGATTTATGGTAATAATATTCAGTTTTAAAACATTATTTCTTCAAAAATGAATAACTAAACCCGTTTTTTTGTGGGCTTATTCAATCTGTGTCTTTTGTGCTTTCAGCTCATTCAACCTTTTGATAAAGTTTTCCATTTGATCTTTTAAAATCTTGTGCTCTCTTTCAAGAGCACTTATCTCATTTTCAAGAATAAGCATTTCCTCTTCTTTTGATAATGAATACGCTACAGCAGGAGCGTAGAATGCCGGATACCCGAATCTCATCGTTCTTACGGATGTCCTGAAGGCTAAGCCTCTTCACCTTCCGCAACCCAGTCTTGTAGTTATGATATTCATATGTTCTGGGATACAGTAACCTACGCAGTATCCTGGTCCTCTTCCTGCAATCGGACCCATTCCTCTTGGTCCTGTTCCGTCTCCACCTGGCATGATATAATTTCCTCCTTTAATTCGGATTATTTTTCCATTTACAAGTGCATCTGTTACTAATGTTTTTAGTAATGTCCTCTGAAAAGTCGACTGGTGGACCTGCATTCTTATGAATGCGTCACTCTGGTTTAAATTTTCAAGATAGTTCAGCCTGAGTGTTTCCAGTTCATCAATGGTTATACTTACCTCATCGGCACCGGGAGTTGATTTTCCACATGTTTCAAAGTAGCATGCATTGTGTTCAAGTTCACCAGTCTATTTTTTCTCGGACGTTCCATATTATGCATTATAATGTAATACTCTTGGTAAAGATGACGGTGTTTCCAATCGATAGATGCTTAAAAAATTAAAACAAACGCACATGAAATTCTTCGAATAACCGGCACAAATTATGAAAGTACTTGGGAGGACTTTCACGCCAAAATCCATTGATTAATGGTAGCACTTTATCCCGCTTGGATCAAAACACCTGTTGCACGAGACACAAGAAACTTTTTCGATTTTCCTGTATTTGAGTTTCATTACAAGATCGGGTTCATTGATAAATGGACGGCTCATCGAAACCATATCCGAATAACCTTCTTTGATCAGTGACTCCATCACTGAACGTGTCCTTATCCCCCCTACTAGGATAATAGGAATATTCACAGCACTTTTAATCATCCTTGCATACTGTTTGAAATAGGCTTCCTTTTCCATACTGTCGATTGCATGTTTGGACATTACCTCTCCAGCTTCCATGATCCCACCGCTGACCTCGATTGCGCAAACAGTATTCTGTTCCAATATCTTCGCGATCTCAACAGCATCTTCTGGGGTAAGGCCAATCTTACTTGAACCTACATCAAAACCATCAGTGCTGTTCAATTTAACAAGGATTGGAAAATCAACTCCAACCATCTCACGTATGCGCCTGATAGTCTCCACGATGATACGTGTCCGGTTTTCAATCCCCCCTCCCCATTTATCGGTTCTGCGGTTCGTGTACGGGGATATAAAATTACTGAGCAGGAAACCATGTGCACAGTGTAGTTGAACACCATCAAATCCAGCCTCCTTTGCACGCTTGGCAGCATTTGCGAAATCTTCGATGGTCCCAAGAATCTGAGATTCGTTCATCTCCACCGGTGTGATGCCAGATGAGCTATCAATCACAGGCGATGGGGCAAAAGCTACCCGATTTTCAGTTGATACTCTGGACTGCCGGCCACCGTGGACTATCTGGAGGACTATCTTGCTTTTATATTTATGAACTCTGAACGTGATTTGCCTGTATGGCTCGATGAAACGGTCATCATATATACCCTGCTGAAACTCACTACTTTTCCCGGAAGGATTTACGTACGAGTAACCCGTGATAATAAGTCCCACCTCGTTACTGGCAAGCTCTTCGTAGATATCGCCGATCATGGGCGTCGGAGCACCGTCATCTTCTGCAAGCCATTCATGGGTTGCGGAGCGGACAAAACGGTTCTGTATTTCAAGGCCTGCTACCTTAATGGGTTTAAATAGCACCATGGTATTTGATCACCTTTTGATTAAAAAGACCACCGTTTTCAAACGGGGATGATTTACGTCAAATGTCTGTACTAACATAGATTTCACATCAAACCACATATAACATTTTTACACATTAAGTCTTGTAACAAATACCATTCTTTATCAGTACATGTAAAGCCGACTGAGTTCTGAATGGAACGCATTAGGGAAGGTACCTCCCGATTTAAAGTATTTGGAGAAACCATCATGTGTTCTTTGAAGCATGAAGCCAACCTATTTATGGAGTGGTAGTTAAATAAACGACGGTGATTTATATTCCTTTCTTTCCTTTCTGGAATATATAGATATAGAGAATAGGTAAGATACCTGCTGTGTTTAGGATAAGCAATGCTACAAACCAGTACTTCTCGCTGTTTCTGGCTGCCTTCCAAAGTGCAATGCATTTCCAGAATATTTCCCAGAAAACTAGTATTAAAAAAATTACTAGATATGCCAGCCCAAATCCAAATGATGGAATTTCAAACATGCTATCATCAAGCAATTAGATTTTAAATATTTATAGATATGTACCCAATGTGAACTACTCCACGCTTACGCATGGAGCTTCTTGCTTCATTCTTTGAACCGTCGTTCACAAGTCCACAAGCCCTTCCCCTCGTTCCGAAGGTATCAAACGGTTATTAGATTTTGATTTTGCAGTGCAAACTTCTTGATGTTGATTGCAGCATTGATATCCCTATCGTGTTCTGTATTGCA
>JAFGOO010000047.1 GCA_016926455.1 Methanosarcinaceae archaeon
ACACGATAGGGATATCAATGCTGCAATCAATATCAAGAAGTTTGCACTCCAAAATCAAAATCTAATAACCTTTTGACACCTTCGGAATGAGGGGAAGGGGTTGTGGACTTGTGAACGAAGGTTCAAAGAATGAAGCAAGAAGCTCAATGCGTAAGCGGGAAGTAGTTCACTGAATCTGTGTTCATGGATGTTTTTTGCTTGTGTTCATCACAGTATATACATTGAAGTCTGATATGCAATGGAACTTTATTTCTTGAATATAAGCCTAAGCTATTTGGAATATATGTTCTTTACATTGAACCAGCATATACAAGCCAAATGTGTAGCAAGTGTGTTCTTATAGAACATAGAATTGGCAAAGAATTTAAGTGTCTACATTGTGGACACATTTAGAATGCGGGTGTCAATTCAGTGTTTATATTTCAAAGATTCATATCAAATCTCAATCATTGATGGATTGAGATTTGATAGGGTGAACACTGATATCTCTAAAGTAGCTCTAATACAAACGCCAGTAACTATACAAAGGCTGTAGCAGTGAGAGTATGTCAGTCGATTACATACGTTACTTGAACAGATAATGAAACCACGGTCTCACCAGGCTTGACGGGTGTAGCAACCCTTTCTTCAGCAAATTCTACCGCAGCATAAAACCGTTGTGTGAACCCTCCCTCATTTATAGATGATGTTTTCACACCGACTATATTTACATCCAGACCCTTCGCAAGCTGGTTAGCTTTTAATGAGGCGTCATTTACCGCTTCTGAAAGTAACTCTTCACGATACTCTTTCTGTTTTTCTTCTGATACATAAAAGGATATGCCTCCTATCTGGTTGGCACCAGCGGCAGTAGACCTATCTATAATATCACCCAAGACGTCTAACATCTGTGTTGTGACCTGTACATTATTGGAAGCAGAGTAAGCTTCTATAGTTGGTACCCCATCTTCTGGATAATTATATACTGGATAGATGGAAATGTAGGATGTTTGAATTTCTTTGTCCTCTAGTCCAATATCTTTGAGTTCATTTATGACAGAATTCATCAATGCCGCATTTTCATCTGAAGCTTCCTTTGATGTTGGTGCCTGAACAATAACACCTATACTTAATGAAGCAGTATCAGGAGCTACACTTTTCTCTGCAGAGCCTGAGACAACAAGTGTGTGCTCTTCTGTCTGTCCTGATATGTCCATTGGTTCTGAATATAATACAACTGCCATCAATACTATGGCTAACGAAAGAAAAACAATAACAATATATAATTTATTGTTGGATGTTTCCTGTGTCAATCTAACCCCCCTTATTAATGGTCATTTATTAATGATTATAGTTGTATATCATTTTATTACTTTATAATTCTTGTCCAAAAACTTGGTTGCCAGAGAATACCATTTTCGGTGCATTGATACCCACTTTGCTGAATTCATTCCATGTCCGTCTGGTCACTTCGGATTTGAACTGGAATTCATACCGCAGGTCATACACGTATGCTTTGGCTCTGAGAAGATGATAAAATGGTAAATCTTCTATGAATATACTAAAAGGTCGTTTTTTAGATATGAATACATATTTTGATGTGATAACTACTTCTTTTAGTATCTTCATGGCCATCTCAGTGTCCGAATCAGGGTCAATAAATAAATCAATAACGACCATCATTTCAGGACGACCTGCATTAGCACTGGCCACTGCTTGGACGAAAATAAGATCATTAGGTACTGAAACGAGATTATCATCAGGAGTTATAAGTTTTGTAGATCGTATTCCGATATCTGTAACTTCACCGTAATGTTCACCCATTATGATCTTATCTCCTACTTGATAGGGTTTTTCAAATGTGACCATAATTCCTCCCACCAAATCTGCAAAAAGATCCTTAAGTCCAAAGCCAATAGCTGCACCCAGAAACCCACCAAAAACAATAAGTTGTGTTGCAGATAGCTTCAGGATAGAAGCCATAATGTAATAGATTGCCAAAAAGTAAATAGTAAATTTCAATAACGGTATTATCATTTTTACTGTTATTCTATATTTTCCAGCTTGCTCTGAAAACCTTATGAGAATAAATGTGGTGATGCGAATAAATACAGTTGTCGCGACTAACACTAATGCAATATTCAGCAGAATTACAGAACTGATTGGCTGTATGTCGGCCATTTACCATACCAACCTTACTTTTTTGAGGAAATTCACTACACTGTATAAACTATCGAATCTTATTAAATATTTGCCATCTTTAATATCTATTAGTTCTTGATTGGATAATTTGGAGAGAGTGTTGTCTATATGATGACCATGACCCGCGATATCTTCTAGTTCATCGTGTTTAATTGATTCCATAGAAAGTATAATATTCAGGATGAAGGCTTCGCTATACTCAAGATCGATGGTGCCTGTAAATTTTTTAACATAACTCGGCTTGATAATGGGGTAGTCAAGGCTTTTTTCCCATACTATCCATGCAACTCCAGGATTACCATTTGAGATATCATTGATAAGTTCAAAAATTATGTCTTCAGTAGTTGATTTTTCAACTTTTTTTGGTGATAGGTTGGATTTGAGAAGATTAAAGTGTAAGTCCACGAATGGTATCTCAATAGTTTTTTCTAGAGATTTGATTGTGACGGGAAGCTTATAAATATGAATCAATTTTGGTTTGCTATTTTTGGATATTGTATCATCAATAAACTTCAGTTCATCTTTTTTATATCTGGATAGGATAATTTTTTTTAGTTCACCTGTATTGAGTGATTGGAGTTTAATTTGAACCGGGAAATAATTACTAATGTTAATCACTGCATCAAGATAATTCCAGGAATAGATATTCCATGTAGTTATGAAAAGGTGATCAGGGTTAGTTATTGATCTTAAAAAATCCTCCAAAATGTTGAATCCTCCGACCTTGCGCATGTAAAGGAGATGGCAATTATCGACTAAAACAATTTTTCCTAATGTTTCAGGAAACAGGTGTAAACCTTTATTTTTGATGATTGATGACAATGTTATTCTGGTTGCCCTTTCATTGAACATACCTTCTATTGCATTGAAAATATATGTCCTCCCTGCAAAAGGCTCTGATATGATGGCAATATTTGTTTTCTTACCAGATTCAAAATCTTCTATTGTCTTCTTGATATTTTCAATTTCACTGCTATATCCAATTACTTCATGGATTGATGTTGCATTATTTTTCATATAAAGGCTGAACCCCACATTTTGCAATTATGAAATAATCCCACATTAATATATGTAACTTGACTTATTTTTACTTAACCCAATATTTTAGAAATTCTAATTTACGAATGACGGGGTTCAGGGGTAAAGAAAGCCTACCATTATGTCCAGTTTCAATCCTAATAACGCCCATAATTCTGATGTCTTTCGGCTTCTTGGCAATTTTCGTATCAACAAAAAACAAATATCCTTCACCTGACACCATTGCTTGTGATGGTGAACTCGCAGGTTTTGCCTTCAGGCTTTGAGCGATGTTTCCACAGTTTTGCGCGTCTTGTGCCGTTGCCTGTTCGTTCGAGCTGGATTATGGTTTTTGAAATATGTTCGATGCCGGCTCCACCGATAGGTTTGAATACACCGGAAATCACATCAGTGTACACTTGGTTGGTGATTACCACTACGATGCCGTATTTGCGTGCAAGGCTGTGAAGAAATCCTATCTGGTTTGAAAGTTCACGCCTAGTTTTGATGCTTGATTGGTCGTTATCCAGCTCGAACCTGTAAAAAGAGGTTGCAGAATCCACAATAATAAGGCCGATGTTCTCGCCGCTAATTTTTTCTATCTCCTTCACGGAAGCGTATTGTTCCTCGAAACTATGGGGTTCGTAGATGATGATATGCTGAGCGATTTCCTTTGCATTGTCACCTGCAATCTGTCTGAAACGATCCGGTGAAATACCTTCGGTATCAATAAAAACGACTTTCCTCCCACTTTTAACACATTCAACTGCAAGTTGTAGGCAGATATTAGTTTTTCCGCTGCCTGCTTCTCCGAATAATTGGGTCACTACCCCGCTTTCGAACCCCCCGCCCAGAAGTTTGTCAAGAGGTTGGCATCTGGATGGCAGTTGCGTGTTTATCGTTTACACCTCATTTTCTGGAATTTATCTGCTATAATCGGGTTTATAATATACATCTTTTGGCAAGCCGCACTAATATCAAATCTGGTAACAAACAAAAATTGTCGTATGTATTTGTTATCAGGTGTGTATAACATGAACAAATATTGCATTCAAAGGTGGGGTAAGAAAGCGTTATTAACTCTGAAGTTGTATTTACGATTTAACTCTATTGGATAGCGGGGATGTGAAAAAAACAAGATCAAATGGCATGTTTTATATTTTTGCATGTACACTTGTTCCACCCTCTTATAAATATATTAAAATAAAATTATGTTGAAAACGGGAGCTATAATCATGCCTGAAATCATTGTTTATACAACTCAAATGTGCCCTAAATGCGATCAGTTGAAAAAGGTACTGAATTCTCGTAATGTATCTTTTAAAGAGTCAGACATGGCTACGCCAGAATCACTGACAGAACTGCGAATAAATGGAGTATTTACATTGACGTCTCCAGTTTTACAGATTGATGACGCCTTCTTGACATATGAGGAACTGTTCATTGGAGAGGATGTAAACTTTGACGCAATAAGCACTATACTATAATAAAGGGGAGAAGCCAAATGAAAAAAAGTGACACTGATTCATCTACAAAAAACCATTCAGTGCAAAAAACCCTTGACGGTCAACATATTCCCATCATGCCCAAGGTGCGTACCACAGACGGGCACATGGTTGACTGGGATCGCAATGTTGTTGTTAACCAGCTTTTGAAAGAAACCAAGCTCAGCGAACAGTTCTACGACAAACCGGCGATCACAAAAGAAGAGGCTCAGGATATCGCCAAGGAAACGGAACGGCGTATTAGGGCAATGAACATCAAATTCCTGTCAGGTCCGCTTGTTCGGGAGATTGTTAACATCGTTCTGCTTGAGCGCGGACATGTGGAATGGCGGAACATCTCAACACGTGTTGGAACTCCGGTATATGATGCATATAAAATAGATATAGGTACGGGATTTGAGGCAAAGGACAATGCTAACCTTCAGGAGAATGCTGAAACTTCCCATAAGAAAAAGGCAGATAAGATTTCCAAGGAGCAGTACCTGTTGCTCCTCCCTCCAAAACTTGCAGACCTTCACTTAAATGGTGACATCCA
>JAFGOO010000048.1 GCA_016926455.1 Methanosarcinaceae archaeon
GAACGAGGGGAAGGGCTTGTGGACTTGTGAACGATGGTTCAAAGAATGAAGCAAGAAGCTCCATGCGTAAGCGTGGAGTAGTTCACATGTATGAAAAATAAGCTCATAGATATGGGGATGCATGGTTCTGATTCAAACAGCGGCCATATATCAGGTCATGGCATTGAAGCAGATTTTAGTTGGGATGGGAAATCTGACCTTAAGATCACGATTACGGACAAGCCAGCGTTTATTTCTTGCGGTACCATTATTGGGAACATTCATGACATAGTTCACGAGTGTCATGGGATTTGACGCTTTTCATGTATTTTTTAGGGAATTCCATCAACTGTTTACGAATGAGGGGTGCAGGGGTAGAGAAAGCCCACGAACTTTAGTCGTGGGAGTACGTCAGTGAAGACATTTCAGTATATCATCAGGCTGATATCTTGGCGTTATTATACGGGTTCTTCCACGCTTCCCCTTCCCAGAAAAATCCGCATCTACATACTGGAGTGCCTGCAACTTATTCACCATCTCGAAAAAGCGGGTATAACCAAGTTTTGTAGTTTCGTGGAACGATTTGTACAGGTCACCTGTCTGTGCTTCCTCTCCTCTTGCGATCAACTCGAGGAGCGTTCTTTCATCGGATGTTAGCGACCCGATGTTTCGGCAGAGGTGAAGCAGGCGGGATGATTCATATGCTTTTTCCACATCCTCTATGGAGATGGTACGGCTTGCACGGTTTTCTGCATTCAGTCCTGCGCGTTTTAGAAGATTGATACCCACCCGCAGGTCTCCGGTCCTGTCCACATATCCGGTGATTTGGTCTAGCACTTCCTCTGAAACCACGTTCGGGAAAAAACCATACTTAACCCTGTTAGCAAGGATGTCCCGCAGTTCATTGTATTCATATCTCGGGAAATCGATTTCCTCTGGAAGAAAAACAGAACCCACCTTTGGGTCGAACTGGTAGGACCGACCCGTATCGCTGACAATTGCAATGACCCCGATCTTTGCGCCGGGGTACTGTTCATGTGCCCGAAGCAGCGAGTACATCACTTCATCAGCATGCTTTTCATAGAACAGGTAATTGATATCATCCAGTGCTACCACTAGAACCTTTTCCGATTCCACAAGGTGTTCCACAAGTTTCTCAAAGAGCTTCCTAAACGCAACACCGGATGTTGGGGGCGTTATATTGGTCAATTTTTTATAAATTCTTGATATCACTGCAAAACGTGTTGAATCCATCTGGCAGTTGACCTTTGCGAATACGACATTGCCACCATACTCTTCCATTTCGCTAAACACTTTCCAGACAGCAGTGGTTTTTCCAGTACCCGGAGGGCCGCTCAGCAGGCAGTTCACAGGGCGCATACCGCGCATTGCCGGACGCAGAGAGTATTTCAGTGCCTGCAACTGTTTATCCCTGTGTGCGAAGTACTCAGGGAAATGGTCGAGTTCGAGCACCTCAACATGATTGAATATTGTCTCATCCCATAGAAGAATGTCATTTTTCAAGCCAATGTCTCCGTAAATTTCTACCGGATACTCCGGAATCCATGTTGGTTTACTTCAAACAGGATATCGATTTTATATTATGGAATTGGTGTCCAATGATAAATCTTATTTCGGATCATCTTTCCACAGCAATACGCCATTTATTGGCGAACACTGACATCTGGTTCTCTGATACAAAACCAACAAGTCCGATTCCTGTTCTTTTTGCAGCTTCGATTCCGCTGTCAAAGGGCGCAGTCTTTGTAACGACCAACGGTACACCTGCGCGAGCTGCCTTTAGAACCATTCCAGCCGACTGTCTGCCTGTTGAGAGAAGGTACATACCTGAAACATCAAGCCCCGAAAGTGCTGCATGCCCAATCACCTTGTCGATGGCATTATGACGTCCAATGTCAATAGCCTGCGCAGCCAGTTCACCCATGGGGGTAACAAGTGCTGCAAGATGGGTTCCTTTTGTCAAACGATACACATCCGATTCAAGGAACCTGGTTCCTGAATATATGGACTCGAGTGAGAATACGGCATCAGACATAATATTGATCTCTTCATCCTTTTGCCACCTGATACCCACGCCTCCAGATGAGCGAAGTTCATGCCAGATCTTAAATTCCTCGGTACTTTCAACGCGAATGTCCACTTCCATACCATTTACCTTCACATCAAGGATTCCGCCGAATCCCGTGAATCCTTCGCATATCACATGCCCAACTGCAAGTTCTCTGACCTCTGCGGGAGAAGAAAGGATGGATGCTGCATATGTGCCGTTTACGAACAGTTCAACGGAGTCTTCCCGTGCAACAAGGCAACTTAACTCTACCGCAGCACCATTTTTGTTTATGGTTGTTGCAGGATAGTTTTTTGTATATCTGTCAGGCATTTACAACCCATTCAACTTTATTGCATATAAGTTCTAGTGGTCATAATTTCATTTTCAAATTTGTGGTAGTGAATTAAAGAGAATCCTAAAAATCCATAGCAACTCCCTAATCAGGCAAGAAGAGAAGTAATCTGGGAGACGGATTCAATAAAAATGTCAACTTCTTCCTGCGTGCTGTACAGTCCAAATGAAGCCCTTACTGCACCCTCCACACCAAGGAACCGGATACTAGGCATTGCACAGTGGTAACCGCTCCGGACGCATATCTTTTTTGTCTCATCCAAAATTATGGCAACATCATGCGGGTTAAGTCCCTTCACGTTAAAAGGCACAACTGCGGCACGTTTAGCTGGACCGTATACTTCAACAGAAGGTAACTCCTCAAGACGCGAAGCTGCATTCCTTGAAAGGGCAGTTTCATGGCGTTCGATATCCATAGAGCCAATTTCCTGTACATACTCCACAGCCCTGCCGAGCCCGATAACGCCCGGTATGTTCGGTGTTCCAGCTTCAAATCTGGCAGGTGACGGCTCAAGTTCAAAGCCATCGGTCGTGACCGCATGTACAGTGCCTCCACCAAGGTATGTAGGCTCAAGGAGATCAGGTTTCATTACATACAGCACACCCGTACCTTGGGGGCCGAGTAAACCTTTATGACCAGGGGTTACGAAAAAATCACATTTCAATGAATGCACATCAAGTGGCATGTGACCTGCCGACTGTGATCCATCGATCAGGACCTTCGCCCCTCCTCTATGTGCGATTTTCGTGATCCTAGAAACGTCCGTTATCGAGCCAAGAACATTGGACACGTGGGTAAACGCCACAAGACGTGTATGGTCGGTAAGGGCGTTATCAACGTCTTCCGGAACGATTATACCGTTTGAATCGGGTTCGATGATCGTCACCTCCACTCCAAGCTTTCGTAAACGTATCCATGGAAGAAGGTTTGAATGGTGCTCGATAATGGTTGTGACGATATGGTCCCCACTAATCCATTCCAGTCCATGCGCAACCATGTTTATGCTCTCGGTAGCGTTCTTTGTGAAAATGGTTTTCGTGGGATCAACATTCAGGAATCTAGCCACATTCTCCCGTGCATCCTCATAATGATTGGTAGCTTCTCGGGCAAGCCTGTGGGCACCGCGTCCATGGTTGCCAGCATATTTATAGAAATATTCGTTCATTGCCGCTACCACTTGGACTGGTGTCTGGGTAGTGGCAGCGCTGTCCAGGTAGATAACTTCTTTTAATACCGGAAAATCTTCACGAACAGCAAGAACATCATACATGTTCACTGCTATGCCATTGAAATAGAAAAAGGTTTTGCAGGTTATTTACCCTGCATGCCACCGATCATGAAACGGTACAGTTCCAGTTCTTCGATGTCCAGTTTATCGACTGTACGGCCGCTAATTATCTGTTTTTCATCATACACTTTTTCCCACATTTAAACCCCACCATTTTTAATTAGCTCTCTCATCATTTATATCATCCTGTCTCTTCAACCAGATATTAAAACAGCATCTTTTCAAATTTCATACGCAAAAACATTTTGAACGTATTTAGATACCAATCTCATATACTATGGGACTATCCTATATATAGTTACCCCTTTATCATTATGTCAACACTTGTCGCAAGGTATATAACATATGCAAGAGCGTTTGCTAACCATGAGCAGGTTAGTCATCGATAGATCCATTTCTTATATAGATGGCACACAGCGGGTATATGACGGAGGAACAACCCTCCAGAAAACAAAGGACCAGCTTCGAAAGATTGGTGTTACCCGAATCGCCAGCATAACGGACCTTGACAGGATTGGAATCCCGGTTTTTTCCACGATTAGACCAAGTGCAGCCAAAGGTGCGATATCGATCTATTCGGGAAAAGGTGCAACTGAGGAACAGGCAAGGATTTCTGCCATCATGGAAGGTTTTGAAAGGTGCCTTGCTGAAAGAATGGGCATTAATGCTAATATCGTGGATGATATTTCGGAGACAGCACTCATCGAATCGTACGAAAACATCGCTGAAAGCTATAATGTATTGAAGCCTTCTGAACTTCTATTACCTGGACAACTTATGCCTGACAGACTGGTCGAATGGACCGGTGGATGGGATTTGCTTAAAAATGAGGAAATATTCGTACCCTCAAATGCGGTATATCACCCTTACGACACCCCCCCCGGGCAGTGTGTTAAACTGTTCAGGAGCAACACCAATGGTCTTGCATCGGGGAATGTGCTTGAGGAAGCGATATTCCACGGATTGCTAGAAGTCATTGAGCGAGATGCATTAAGTACTGCCGAGTTTCACAGGAATCCGGGCAAAGAGCTGATCCTTACAGAAGAAGATGGCATTAACTATGAACTTATGCAAAGGTTCAAAGATGCTGGTGTGGAGATCAAGCTATGTTTGCTCTCGCACGATACCGGAATCCCCACAGTTGTGGCAGTTACTGATGATATCAAGCTAAAAGACCCAGCACTGCTTGTTATGGGGGCTGGTTCACACCTGAAACCTGAAATTGCGATTAGAAGGGCGATCACAGAGGCTGCCCAGTCAAGGGTCGTACAGATTCACGGGGCTCGGGAAGATACCGACCGTGAAAAGTTCGTCCGTAGCATCGGGTACGAGCGTATGAAACGGATGAACAGTTTCTGGTATAATGAAGGTGAATCCATAACTTTTGCAGAAATGCAAGACATCTCAGCTGGAACACCGGCAGAAAATATCGATGTTGTTCTTGAGCGGCTCAAAAAGATTGTTGATAACGCTATAGTTGTGAACCTCTCAAGAGAGAGTGTAGCAGTACCAGTGGTACGTGTAATTATCCCCACCTTTGAGCTCTACACATTGGATCGCGAGCGTACCGGCAAGCGGATCATGTCGGCATCGTTACCCAAGAAAAAGCTAACACCGGAAGAAAGGCCATGGAAACGCCGAAGAAGAACCTGAAAACAATTGTATTTGCAGGCACAAGCATAAGCCATGAAGATGCCCGGAAAATACTCGATGTGACATATCGACCTCCTGTCATAAGGTGTGACGTTGATAAGGCTGCAAAAAACGGTTATAATCTCATAGGTATCATTGATGGTGTTTTCTTTGATAAATCGGCAGTTTCCCATCGAGAAATTATCAAGGTGCTGAACAGCGGAGTTACTGTAGTTGGTGGCTGCAGCATGGGAGCGCTACGTGCATCTGAACTTGATTCCTATGGTATGGTTGGGATAGGCAAGATATACGAGTGGTACAGGGACGGTGTGATTGAAGCTGACGATGAGGTGGCTGTGACCACTAACCCCGATACATTTGAGGCAGTATCAAAACCCCTAGTAAATATCAGAGAGACCCTGAATGCAGCATTCAATGCTGGAATAATCGATGACCGTACAAGGAAATCATTTCTGCAAATCGCAAAAAAGACTTACTATCCTCAGAGGAGCTATCTTGGAATCATAAAGAAAGGTATAATTGATGGAGTGCTTTCATCGGAAAAAGGGGAGGAACTTCTCGGGTTTTGCAAGGATAGAGAAGTAGATGTTAAGAGAAGTGATGCAATCCTTGTTCTCAAGGCAATAAAAAAACTCCTTGAGGAATAATAATCCGAAGAATGCGACTTATCTTTGTTAATCTCAAAGACGTATTTTGAGTATATAGGCATTAAAACAAATGCCTATGAAAGAAGCAGGTTTTTGACCATGAAATACAGGAAAGTACCCAGTAAAAACATTGCAAACGTGCCAAAAATCAACCATATGACTTTACCGATCTTTAAAACAAGACTTTCTTTATTACTTTCATCCAATTAAATCCCTCACATCATTATCATCAATCAACGTTTTTTTCAGTCTGTAATTCCTCACCATATACGCGGTATGCTGCCATCAGAGCGCCCAGCATTATAGGTGCGGCAAAAAAACCTGCTATTCCGCCCACAAAAGCACCTCCAAGGAATGCAAGCATGAGCAGAAGAGGATGTATATGTGATCTCCTACTTACGAGATACGGTCGTAGGATCAGTTCAGGTGGTGCATAGATAACAATTGATGCAACAACAAAGAAAATGATTGCACTTTCAAGTCCCATATCAAAATAGCGCAGTATTGCAAGAGGTAATATGACCATATATCCAGCAAACATTGGGATGAAAGATGCTATGAAAATAAGGGTGGTCAATGCAAGTATATGCGAAAAATCAAAAGCATAAAACACGATCAACGATGTGATACTGACGGTGAGTGCTGCATATATATTACCTATAAAAACGCCGCTCAGGATTATATCTAGATTGTAAGCATACCTATCGATTATCCTGTGGTAATTTTGTGGGCTTATCTCGACAACGGAACTGTACAAGCGTTCTCCATCCGCAAGCAAAAAATAACACACAAATATTGAAATTATGAGATTGATAACAAACATTGCTATGCTACGTGCGTATGAAACAAATCCAAATTTACTGAGGATTGGGAAGAATGATGTGGAAACATTCCAGATCAGCTGCTCAAGTTCATCATTCATACTTTCAGGAATGTCTATTTCCCTTATAAAATCGAAAATAGATCCTATTACTTGGGATTGGTTGTCCACGACCCAGCCCATCAGGTTTATGATTTCCAGCAAACCTGCACCAAGTATGAATATGAGAGGCAGTACAATGCACATGGAAGCAACCATTGACCCAAGTTTTCTTCGCCTTCTTAATTTCATGAATATTGGGCGAGCAACATAAGCAAAAACAAGTCCCAGCACAATACCGTCAGCAAGGGGTAAAATAATCAAAGCGACAAAAAACAGGATGATTGCAAAGGCCATGCTTGCCGCTATTTTCCATTTGTAATAAATTAGTAGACTTATCCCATCAGCTTGTTGGCCTTGCTCCATTATACAGCTACCTTTGAATTATAATTTGTCACATTTTTTACTATATTTCAGTATTGCAATTAAAAAGATGATTTTCTTGTTCAGAAGTACAATTTTTCATATTTTTATTTTTTTACGTTCATTTAATAATCAATAATTAATTCAACCGTATTAATAATTCACCCATAATCAGCCATCAGTTCTTTCTGTTTTCAATGGCCAGACTAGGTATGAGTTTATCGAAATATTTGACAACAACGCACACCTCTGTACATTTCCCGCACCGTATACATGATTCGCTGATTCGTAGCCTGATACCACCACTTTCATTGCTATTGATAGCAATCGCACCAACCGGGCAGGTCTTCTGGCACACTCCGCATTTTGTGCATTTGTTTATACGCATCAGCTGTTTGGTCACATCCTTAAAAAGTCTAATTGCATCATATTTTGTCTGTGCTGTTGCCAGGATGCTGCCAGAAGAGAACATCTTTACACTTCCATAATCTGTTTTAACAAGTAGCATACCCAAATCATCTGAAAACACTGTATCGCCTATGATATTCATGGTGTCTCTTGCATCGTTTACGAGTACTCCTTCCACGATACCTTCAACTGTAAATCCTCCAGCTCTGCATGGTGAGATTCCTGATGTTAGCTGGATTCTGAATGGTTCCTGCACCTGCGAAGGAGTAATTACAATTTTAAAATTATCTGCAAGTTTCAACATCTTTGGAGGCAGCTCCTTCCAGCGCCACAAACCGTGATTGACAAATTTGTCAGATAAACCGTGCTCATGAGCCCACTTAAGTAGATATTGATTCCACTTCTCATAAATCTCAGGATGAATCTCACCCATTCTCTGGTATTCGGCTGATAATGCAGCCGGACAGAGATAGCAACCGACCCTCTCGAATCCCGTGTTGTAGAGGGGATTATAATCCAGCTTCCGCCAGTGGATATACATCCATACTTCTAGTGCTCTCCAGTCTCGTATCGGGAATACATTAAGCTGGTTCGGTATGAACGGGTTCATCTCGCTTGGCGCGATACGCCCGCGGGAGAAAGATTCATATTTTCGTTTTCCGTCGATGGTCAGACAAATATGTCCGCTTTTTGTGCATTCTTTGATAATACTGTTTGCAGGTGAGAGTTTGCATACTTTGCAGCACCATCTGAAATCCTTAGCTGGAGGGCCGAATTTGTCAATATGGTCCCAGAAAGCGTTTCCAGCATCTTCTTCTACAAAATCGATATTTTTCTGTAGGCAGTAGTCCCGCGCAAAAGAAACGGTTTCAGGAAATTCAATACCGGTGTTTATGAAAAAGGCTTTTATAGGTCTGTTCTTAAGGGCACTGCACGCAAGGTCGAGCACGACAAGACTATCCTTACCGCCGCTGAATGACACATGCACTGGAAGATTTTTATACGCTTTCTGGTTCGCAATTCCACTTATGCTATTCATTGCGTTTTTACCAAGCAACCTTATGTATTTCATATTAGCATTGATGGCATCCTCAATGCATGAAATTCTGTGATTCAGTGCTACTTTCTTGCTATCAATCTTTTTGACTTTTAATACCGCATCTTTTGCTGAGACAAAATCCGCGCTGTCAAGATATGATGTACCAGAACCTGTAAGATTTCCAGATATGACGAGAACATCATCTCCTTTTTTGATATCGTCTGAGTATTTCTCAATCTGGTCAAAACTGATTTTTTTACCACTTAAGTGGGATCTTTTTTTCTTAATTAAAACGGTTTTTTTGTCTGTATATTTGAGAAGTATTTTGGCGCCATCTGCAGAAACGTCAAAACTGTAATCCAATATTGAAAGATCAAATCGCAGAATCCCAATATGCACTCCATCCACGATAACTTCATCTGTTTTATCCTCCCCAGGTATTTTATTGAGCAGAACAATCCTCTTCCCAATCGGATCGCATCCGTATGCCGCTTGAATCAGCTGCACAAGTATTTCGTGTTCATACTGGGAGCAGAATCGGACATCTGCCGGTTGTGAAAGGTCCATACGAGCACCTTCTTGGTCACATTTACAGCAATGATGTTCGATCAAAGGGACGTTGCATTCGTGACACCAGAAAATATAGTCCTTCTCGTAGATGACACGCTTGCTACTTGAAAGAGGATAGGTCTTGCCGCGGGGTTTGATGTGGCTGTTCTTGGTGTCTGTTTTTATAGGTGCTTTTTGAACGGGTAATTGTAGGACGCGTTGTCTGGCACGGTTTTTCGATGGCATTATTAGTAGAATCGTTTATCTTAAATACTCAATGATGGTCTTTGCAGCTAGTTTACCGGCACCCATTGCGCTGATAACGGTTGCAGCACCGGTCACGATATCACCGCCGGCACACACACCTTCAAGAGAAGTTGTACCGGATTCGTCAACAACGATGGTACCTTTTGGAGTTGCTTCCAGCCCCTCTGCACCTGAAAAGATGATTGGATTTGGTGACGTGCCAATCGCTATGATGACAATATCAGCATCAATAATATATTCTGAACCCCGAATTGCCGTGGGGCGTTTGCGTCCAGACTCATCGGGTTCACCAAGTTCCATTTTAACACACTCAACACCGGTAACCATCAGTTTCTCGTTTCCAATTATACGCACTGGGTTTGTAAGTAAGTTGAACACGATTCCCTCTTCCTTTGCGTGCTCGAACTCCTCACGCC
>JAFGOO010000049.1 GCA_016926455.1 Methanosarcinaceae archaeon
AATGCTTTTTGTTGCTAAGTATGCATTTTAGTTATTCATACATTATATTTATGACAGATATATAATATTTTGAATTATCTAAAAGAACGGGTATGATTCATTCCGTGTATATATAACATGGGCTTTCTCTACCCCTGCATTCAATTAGTCGTAAGAATGAAAGCCAAAGCCGTTTTGTCTCGATATATTAAATACAGATGATGTATATTTCCAAGTAAAAATGTTTGAGTTGGTAACACGATCGATATAATTATTACTGCTGTGTGGTTGATGCTTCCTGCCTATGTCCCAAATCCATGCGCTGCTGTCTTTGGTGGTGGGAGGCCTATTGACGGTGGCCACACACTGGGGGATGGGCGCAGGATACTTGGCGATGGCAAAACCTTCCGAGGATTGTTCGCAGGCATCACCTGTGGTCTAATCGTTGGATCACTCCAGGTGAAATTGTTATCTAGCGGATTTGATTTTTTTGGTATACATCTTCCTTCTTTTGGTACAGGTTATGCAGGTTCCATGAAAGTAATATTCACCATGGCGTTTGGTTCTCTTTTTGGTGATATGTTCATGAGCTTTTTCAAGCGCAGAATGGGGTTAAAACGCGGTGCTCCCCTGCCGGTGGTTGACCAGCTGGATTTTGTTTTCGGTGCATGGCTTCTGACATATCTCTCCTACCCCCAGTGGTTCGCATCGAGTTTTTCGTTCTGGATAATAATAACCGTGCTATTGATCACACCACTGCTGCATCTGGCAACAAATATATTTGGTTATATAATAGGTGTCAAAAAGGAACCCTGGTGACTGCTCCCACGACTAAAATTCGTGGGCTTCTACGGATTTAATACCGACAGATTGCAATCCCAATCTGAAAATGTTGATAGCTGCATTGTGTTCCCTGTCCATAACAAGACCACAGCTACTACATTCATGTGTTCTGTATGCTAATGTCTTTTCAACGAGCAGACTACATATTGAGTATATTGATGAAGTCGTTTATTCAATATGTATTTAGATAACTCCCGATTCTTCATAAGCTTGCTTTCTTTCTGCAAGTGTCCGGTTATACACCTGCCTGCATAACTCCAAGCTCCGTTCCATCTTTTTTTCCTGGGTTTTGTTAGGATATATACGGAACTTGTACGTCTTACGCATAATTAAAATTTTATGTTTGCTTAATAATGTTTTGCTCATTTCAACTAAAAGGCAGGATACGATTCATGCCATGTCTAAAGAACATGGGATTTCTCTACCCCTGCGCCCCGTCATTTGTAAATAATAGAGGAAAAATAATGAGAGATTATGATGCCAGAAATTGATAGTGAAAAGGAGAAACTGATCGCGGCACTTAAGGAATGCGGAGCGGTCAAATTTGGGGATTTTATCCTTGCATCCGGCAAGAAAAGTAAATACTATATTGACATCAAAAAGGCGAGCACTGACCCGAGAACACTTCGGATCATAGCAAAACAGACTGCAGAAACTATTCGGGGTACTCATGCAAATATGGTGGGAGGCGTTGCAGTTGGTGGTATTCCTATCGCTACCGCAGTGTCCCTCGAAACCCTGCTTCCTCTAGTCATAATACGAAAATCGGTAAAAGATTACGGCACCCGCGGCAGATTCATTGGAGAGGTCAGAGGCGGTTCCAGAATAATACTGCTGGAGGATGTAACAACCAGTGGAAGTTCGGTGATGGAAGCGATACACGCTATCCACGAGGCAGAGGGGACTGTTGATACGGTGATCACTGTGGTTGACCGTGAAGAAGGGGCAGAGGCAAATCTAAGATCAATCGGAGTGGAACTAATCCCTCTTGTAAGGGCTAGTGATCTGGTATAGGCCGGATTCTCTGAACTTCAAAGTAGTAAAATATTTATCATAGCACATAGAATTCTGCTGTTATTCGTTTTGTGAGAATTTATTCGATTAGAAATAATATAAATCTGCAAATAAAATTGCTAAATGGAAGCCCGATTTTAAGGATTTACTTTCATATAAAAACTCTGGATATGTTTTTTTAAATATTGATGAGGTTTGGTTCAATGAATGTGTTAATTATTGGTGGTGGTGGTAGAGAACATGCAATTGCGGATGCGATTGCAAGAAGCAAGCAAAATCCTGCGATATTTGCAGTGATGTCTAAAAAAAATCCGGGTATTGCAGGATTATGCAGGGATTTTTTACTGGCAAGTGAGACTGATGTTGTAAAAGTTGTTGATTATGCTAAATCCAGAAATATAGATGTTGCAGTGATCGGTCCGGAGGCGCCGCTTGCTGCAGGGCTTGCCGATGCCCTAGCAGACTTGGGAATAGGGGTGGCAGGACCGAAAAAGGCAGTTGCTCAGATCGAATTTGACAAGGCATGGGCTCGCAATTTCATGAAAAAACATAATATTGCCGGTTGTCCTGATTTTGAAGTGTTCACGAACGAGAAGGGCATGAATGTGTTTATTGCAAAGCTCAGGAATGTCGCAATCAAACCGGCAGGACTGACAGGCGGTAAAGGTGTAAAGGTGATGGGTGACCAGCTTCCTGACATCGAATCAGCCAATGAGTATGCAAGCAGGCTTTTGGAACATGGAAGCGTTGTGATCGAAGAGAATCTTATTGGTGAGGAGTTCACTGTTCAGGCGTTTGTTGACGGGAAATCTCTTGCTTTTGCACCATCCGTGCAGGACCATAAGCGTGCCTTTGAAGGTGATCTTGGTCCGAATACAGGTGGGATGGGGTCGTATACCGATGCAGGTGTTCTTTTACCTTTTATGACAGATGATGATCTCAAAAAAGCAAAACAGATCATGGTCGATACGGTCAGGGCATTGTACGAGGAGACTAGGGTACCTTACCAGGGAATCCTGTATGGACAGTTCATGCTTACAAAGGATGGACCAAAGGTGATTGAGTTCAATGCACGATTTGGTGACCCCGAGGCAATGAACGTGTTACCGCTCCTTGAAACCGATTTTGTTAATGTGGTATCTGCGGTTGCAAATGGCACGCTGGAAAATCTTGATGTGAGATTCAGTAACAGCGCTACGGTCTGTAAGTATGCAGTTCCCAAAGGGTATCCAGAGAATCCCACAAGGGACAGCGAGGTGATTGTTGGGGATATTGGGGATTCAATCCTGTTCTATTCCAGTGTTTATGAAAAGGATAACATAGTGTATACCACCGGCTCGAGGGCTGTGGCGGTAGTGGGTATCGCGGACACAATCGCAGAGGCAGAGGTAATCGCTCAAAATGCGCTGGACAATATCAAAGGTGACCTGCAATCTAGGCGGGATATCGGCACTGCAGAACTGGTACAGAAGCGGATCGACCATATGAAAAAAATTCGCGGGGACTGATGTGATATTTATTTTAAAGGGATCAGGGTGATAATATGAAACATTTGATATCAATGGCAGACCTAACGCAGGAGGAGGTCATCGAACTTCTTGATATGGCAGAAGATCTGAAGGAGAAGCGCCTGCGTGGAAAGGTTACCGATCTTCTTAAGAACAAGAGCCTTGCAATGATCTTTGAAAAATCATCTACCCGTACCCGGGTTTCCTTTGAGGTTGCAATGAGCGATCTTGGAGGTCATTCCATCTACCTGAATTACAGGGATATCCAGCTTGGACGGGGGGAGACAGTAGCAGATACTGCACGGGTGCTGGCTGGCTATGTCTATGCTATAAGTGCGAGGGTGAACAGGCACGATACGCTGATAGAGCTTGCAGAGTGTTCTGCAGTGCCGGTGATTAATGCATTGTCTGATCTGGAGCACCCCTGCCAGATACTTGCTGACCTTTTAACCATCAGGGAGTACAAGAACAGGCTAAAAGATCTGAGGTTCGCATGGATCGGTGACGGGAACAATGTCTGCAATTCTGCTATCCTGGGTTGTGCAATCGTTGGCATGGAGATTATTGTTGCCTGTCCGGAAGGGTATGAGCCAGATGTGAATATTGTGGCAAAGGCAAGGGAACTTGGCGGAACTGTGATGATTACACATGATCCTTCAAAGGCGGCAAAGGATGCGGATGTCCTTTATACTGATGTCTGGGTGTCCATGGGAGAGGAGGATGAGCGGGAGAAGCGCATGCATGATCTTAAGGACTACCAGATCAATGCCGAGCTGGTGAACATTGCAAAGCACGATGCCATAGTTATGCACTGCCTTCCTGCACACAGGGACGAGGAGATCACAGCCGAAATCCTTGAAGGTCCGCATTCTGTAGTATTCGATGAGGCTGAGAATCGGTTGCATGCACAGAAGGCGCTTCTGCTGAAGTTGATGACGTAAAAACCATCATCCTTCTCGCCGGAACACAAGATTTAATTATAAAAAGCACTACTACACAGTCTATCATATTGCGGGAGTTGCCCAGCCAGGTCAAAGGCGATAGGTTCAGGGCCTATTCTCGTAGGAGTTCGTGTGTTCGAATCACACCTCCCGCACTATTTTTGTTTTTTAGGATTATATATAATTTAAAACCTTGTAATAAAAGTTGATATACATCCGAACTCATAAACAATTATTGTGGTGATGGATAAATATTTATCGATAATGGAACATTTATAGGAATAACATTTATAGGAATAAAATAGTTAAACTCCCAGAATAGATACATTAAATGGAGATCATACTATATGGAACGTATACGTACATACATCCCTAATCTGGATGATGTTCTAAAAGGTGGGATCCCAAAATATTCCATAAATATTATAGCGGGCACCCCTGGGACTGGTAAAACCATTCTCGCACAGCAAATGATTTTTAATAATGCCCGTGAGGGCAAAAAAACGATATTCATGACAACCGTTTCCGAACCGTCGGTCAAGGTTGTGCGCTATCAGAAGGAATTTGAATTCTTTGATGCAGACGAACTTGGAAGGTCTGTTATCTATGCCGATCTTGGAGAGGTCATCCGGAGAGATGGTACAAAAGGGGCTCTTGACGCCATGACGCAGCTTATGAATGAACACTCTCCCGATATACTTGTGATAGATAGTTTTAAAGCACTTCACGATCTTTCACCCTCGACTGTTGATTTCCGCAAGTTCCTGTTTGAAGTCGCAGTTAAACTTTCATCATTGAGCACAACCACATTTTTACTGGGCGAATACACACTCACCGATGAAGAGGAAATGCCTGAATTTGCAGTTGCTGACAGCATGATATACATGACTTACGAAAATGGGAAGCGCAAACTGGAAATCAAGAAGATGAGAGGTACCGATTTTCTGGCAGGAAAGCATTCTCTAAAGATAACCAATCAAGGCATTACTGTTTATCCACATATAACTCCAATGATTCGTTCCTTTGAGATTCCATGTGAAAAGGGATCCATTAAACGCGTACCCACTGGGATTCCAGGTCTTGATGAAATGCTTGATGGCGGTTTCTTAAAGAAACGGGCGGTACTGGTTACAGGGAGTGCAGGTACAGGAAAAACCATGCTTGGATTGCAGTTTCTGGCAGAAGGTGCCAGATCTGGCGAGTCTGGAATAATGGTGTCACTGGAAGAGAATGTAGATGAAATCGTCGAAAATGCTACCTCCTATGGATTGAATATCAGCGATTTTATCAACAATGGAAAGCTCACGGTGATGCATGTGGTGCCAGTGGAACTTTGTGTGGATGAGCTGATCTATAACTTAAAGCAGATCATTGCGGAAAAAAAGCCAAAAAGAATTGTTATCGATGGTATTTCAAACATTGAACGAAACCTTACTTCTGCTGAGATACGGGATATACTTTATACCCTCGTAGATATTTTCAAAGAAAATGAAATTACTTCGATTCTCACAAGAGAGGTTTCAAAAGTAATTGGAGGTGCCGAGACTTCAGAGCACGGTACTTCATTTATTGTGGATACTATCATTTCCCTGAGGTATGTGGAAATCAAATCTGAAATGAAAAAAGCGGTTTCCATAGTTAAAATGAGGGGAAGCCAACACAACCGTGAAATATGCGAATACAGGATTACAGACAAAGGAATCTTAGTAGAACTTCCTTTTACTGCATATAGTGGTGTGTTTAGTGGCGCACCGTCAAAACCGCCTCAAGAGGCGTTTGTGGAAGCATTTAAAAAGAAATCATGAAATTCATGAGAAAACAATTAAACTTTCAAATTAGAAATACAATTTTTGTGAACTAATTTGACTTATTTCCTTTAGAAGTATAAGATTGGATGTTAAAATAAATTCAAAAATCACTGGATTCGTTGCACAACATTTACATGCAATGAATCCTTTTTTTACCTGTGATTTACGATACAGACAATAGCTATCAATACAGTTTATTATAGCTATTTTGAGGTTATATAAATGGAACTCCCTATTATAGAATTGCCTGATGTACAGGCGAATAAACCCCAAATTCCTATAAATCTAACGCGAGTTGGCGTAACAGACGTAAAAAAACTAGTTGAGGTCACACGAAAAGATAAACGTCCTATCGTACTTATTTCAACGTTTGACATTTTCGTGGACTTACCCTTCGATCGCAAAGGTGCAAACCTTTCCCGTAATTTTGAGGCAATCGACGAGGTGCTTGAAAAAGCGGTAAATATGCCTGTTTATGAGATCGAGCAATTGTGTAGTGATGTTGCAAGAAGCTTATTGACACGTCATGAATATGCAACGCAGGCAGAAGTTAGAATGAAGGGTGAATACATTGTAAAAAGGGAATCACCCATAACTAAAATGGAATGTCAGGAAGTAGTGGAGATTTTTGCTGAAGCTACGGCGAGTAGAGACGAATCCGATAATATCAACGTTAAGAAACTGGTTGGAGTTGAGGTCATAGGAATGACCGCATGCCCATGTGCCCAAGAGATCATGAGAGATAACGCTCGAAAAGAACTTGAATCTCTTGGAGTTGATAATCGCACTATTGCAATGTTTTTGCACAAGATTCCCATGGCTACCCATAACCAACGTGGCCGTGGCATCATTTCAATCGAAGTTGAAGGGGAAATAGATGTTTCTCTTGAAGTGATAATAGCGATAATAGAAAACTCTATGAGTTCCAGTGTTTTCGAGCTTCTAAAACGTTCTGATGAATCGTGGGTTGTCGAAAATGCCCACCAGAACCCAAAGTTTGTGGAGGATTGCGTACGTACCATGGCTAAAAACATCGTCAGGAAATTTTCACATCTTTCGGATGATGCAGTTATCACGATCAAACAGATTAATGAAGAAAGTATCCATCGTCACAACGCTTTTGCGGAAAGGGTTGCTCTGATGGGAGAACTACGGTCAGAAATTGCCCGCGGATAGTTATGGAAAGGTATTAATTGCAAAAGTATGAGTAAATAATATGTGGGTTATAGATGGTCGTAGTAAGCCCATTTATTAAAACATGAGGTGATAACTATGTGCAGTGTTGGAGACTCTTTTGATATCAATCTGGAAGGCAAATTGCCGGTTAAAGAGTATGTATGCAAAGACTGTGAAAACAAATTCAAAGGTATAGGAAAAAATGTGATGTGCCCCTCCTGCCAGTCTAAAAATGTAGCAGAATCTAAGTAAAGAAAGGGATTTTTTTTACATACGTATCTTAAGATGGAAAAATCGGCACTTTACAAAGACATTTTACTGAAAGAAAGTGAAATGCTTCTCCTCCGCGGTACTGCAGGAACGGTAGCTATCGTCAAAGTTGGTCCGCGTGGGCAGTTTTTTCTGGAAACTGAAAAAGAAGAAATCGTACTCGGACTAGAGCCCCACGACTTGATTATTGCGTCTGCATTTTCGGTGGGTGAAATAATTGAGAAAGGACTTAAATGCGTTCTTTTTATGATACGGGAAATTAGGTCGCCTTTAATCGTCCTTTCAAAAAACCATCCTGCATCACCAAGGCTTCCTATCGTGGTGTCCGCTGGCAAAAAGTCTGTTCTAAGCTGCAATATCGTGCCAGGAACACACCCAAATCAGGATGTACTCTGTGGTTCTAATGAATTTGATAATTTAGAGGTAACAGGAACACCTGAAGGCGTTAAAATAAAAAATATCCCATTGTGTGAGGTAGTAAGGGTTAACTTTAATATCTAACCAACTTATCTGTTTATGAACAAGGAAATAATGGGGTAATATATGGTGGATTCAGATATCATTGAAGCTTCTGACATAAATGGGACACCCATTCAAATCGGAACCGCGGTGAAATATATAAACAGTGACACTGAGGGAATTGTTACCGATATCAAAAAAGATGCCGAAGGTGTGTGGGCACTTGTGGATGCAAAAGATCTTTATTATAAGGTAGAAACTCTAATAGTGCTCGAAAAAAGTGTTACTAAAATCCGTGAAGAAAAAGAACGCCAGTTTACTGCAAATGATGCAGCAGAATATATCAAAAATGTAGCAGAATCCATGGGTTCCACGGATGTGAAAGGAATACACGGTGTTGGTGGCGGCTGAATTAATGCCCTATAAATAGAGTGGCTTCCTGCTTTATTCTTTAAACCATTTTTCACAAGTCCACAGGCTCGTCCCCTAGTTCCGAAGGTGTCAAATAGCAATTAAGTTCTGCTCATCTAAAGCAAACTTCATTATATTAATAGCTTCATTGATATTCATATCATTTGGTATTAGAATGTGAACTACTCCACGCTTACGCATGGAGCTTCTTGCTTCATTCTTTGAACCATCGTTCACAAGTCCACAAGCACTTCCCCTAGTTCCGAAGGTGTCAAACGGTTATTAGATTTTGATTTTGCAGTGCAAACTTCTTGATATTGATTGCAGCATTGATATCCCTATCGTG
>JAFGOO010000006.1 GCA_016926455.1 Methanosarcinaceae archaeon
CATAGACTCTTATTTTGTTTTCTAAAGCCCAATTATAGGTAAACCTACACGCACCGATATGTTTCATAAAAAGCTCTTGTTGCTCTTCGTTGGGATATAAACGGTATTTGTAGGCTTTAAGCATTAATAGACACTATGCTTTGACAACATATATCGTTTTTGTAAAAATGGAGAACATGTCAATGTTGTGTTGAGATATTACGTCTCTCATCTCCCATCTTATGAAAGGGGATTTCTCGGCTTACAAGTTAAAAGTTGATTCAAACTTTCCACACTCAAAAGACTTAAAACATAATATACCCTTCATCAAGGCTATGCTTACGTTCATAGGACTCGGGCTTTTTGACGAAAAAGATATTTCATTGAAGGGACTGGAAGCCATCCTAAATGCCGATAAGATATATGTGGAATTCTATACATCCCGTCTCATGGGAACTGATATCGTTAAAATGGAACGGCTTTACTGTAACAAAATTCAAGTTCTATCAAGAGAGGATGTTGAACAGCATCCTGACTGGCTCAATGATGCAAAGGAGCAAAACATCGTATTCCTAACAGGAGGCGACACCATGGTGTCCACGACCCATGTGGACCTTCGGCTTCGTGCTATTGACATGGGGATAAAGACCAAACTGATCCACAGCTCATCTATTGCGTCTGCTGTATGCGGTTTGTCCGGCCTCCAGAACTACCGTTTCGGTAAGGCAGTCACTGTACCGCATCCCTACACAAGCCGTGGAAAAACCATAGTTTCAGAAACCCCCTATGATATAATAAAGATGAATACAAAAAATGGGCTTCATACACTGGTCTTTCTGGACATCGACAGAGAAAAAGGCTTCATGACCATCAACAGGGCGCTCGAACTCCTGCTTGAAGTGGAGGAAAAACGCAGGGAATGTGTAATGAAAATCAGAATCGCTGTTGGTATCGCACGGGCGGGCTCTGATGCACCAGTGGTAAAAGCAGATTACACACAGGATCTGGTTGACTTTGATTTCGGTTCACCGCTCCATATTCTTGTAGTTCCAGCACAATTGCATTTTGTAGAGGCCGAAGCACTAGTGAAACTCGCGGGCGCACCACAGGAGATACTGGAAGCGGCTGAAATGTGAGGTCTCTACAATAATTAATATAAACCTGAAGAGACCTACATAAGTGTTAGAATAAAAATGGTACGCGATTCAGTAGGCATTATTTTTGGAGAGACGGGCACTCTTGATTTCAAGTTCCTGATTTCTGAAAGCACAGCCGTCCGCAGAAGCGAGTATGTAAAAGCATGGCATGAGACCGATGGCTGGGTGCTTGCACAGGTTCTTTCTATCACCCGATCAAGTGATGCATATTCCCTGAAAGAAGCTAAAACCGGAAGACGTAAGAACAAAATTGACGAAAAGACCGGAAATAAGAATAATGAGCCCGGAGATGAACGGATCGTAGCAGAGGCGACTGTGATAGGCACACGGGACAGTTCAGGATTGCTGCAATCACCGCGGATTCCTTTCAGCCCAGGTGATCCCATATACAAAGCAGATAATGAGTTGATACGCTCTGTGCTAGGTCTCTCCGGAAACGACATGTACATAGGTCTGCTCGATGGCACAGACATACCTGTGCAGTTGAGTGTCAACAGCCTCGTGCAGAAACACTGTAGCATTCTGGCAAAGACCGGTAGCGGCAAGTCGTATACTGCTAGTGTGCTCTTGGAAGAGCTGCTTGACCGTCAAATACCGCTCTTGATAATTGACCCTCACAGCGAATATGCTTCATTAAAGGATCCAGCATCGCTAAAATCTGGAGATTTCAAGAAATACAACGTAGCTCCGAAAGGATATAGCTCACAGGTTACAGTCTATACCCCTGCAAATAAGACCTTAAATCCGGCAGCAGATGAGGTTTTCAGGTTAAATGGTGTAAACCTGAGCGCCAAGGAACTGACAGCGATATTCCCCGACAGTTATACAAGTACACATATGGGCATACTCTACGAAGCGATACAAAAACTCAAGGCTGAGATGGAAACCTATACTCTTGACGACATCATCTTTGAGGTCGGAAATGATAAAAGCAAGGCAAGGTGGAATGTTATCAGCCTGCTCGAGGATATCCGCGAAACGGGTATTCTTTCTACACATCCAACTTCTATCGAAGAACTGGTACAGAAAGGAAGAACATCTGTCATTGATTTTAAGGGTGTGCCACCTGCCCTGCAGAATATGATTGTTGCAAGGCTGTGCAGTTCACTGTTCGAGTCCCGCAAGATGAAACGCATACCTCCGGGCATGCTGGTGGTTGAAGAAGCACACAATTTTGCACCTGAGCGGGGATTCAGCAAGACCGCAAGTTCTGAGATACTCCGCACTATTGCATCGGAAGGAAGGAAGTTTGGTCTTGGGCTGATGGTCATATCCCAACGTCCGGCACGTATAGACAAAAACGTTCTTTCACAGTGTGGAACGCAGATCATCATGAAAGTTACCAATTCGAATGACCTGAAATCTATAAGTAAAGGACTTGAAGGTGTGAATTCCTATGTTGAGGACGAGTTGATACGATTGCCTCCAGGCACAGCAATGCTGGTGAGCAATGACATAGAACGACCCATTCTTGTTGATGTGCGGGTAAGAAAATCAAGGCACGGTGGTGAATCGGTGAACGTCCTGAAGGGTGCGAGATTAAAACCAACGATATCTACCCCTCCTCCATCCGAAAAGAGTTCAGAGAGCCCACCTCCGAGGCGAAAGCCAAGCCGCCCACCCAAAACTAAAGAAAGCGGATTGTTCAATAAATTATTTGGCACTAAGTGAAGAAAATAAGAAGTTAGGGAGATGTGTCAAATTGGTAGCAGATATGGGTGAAAAGGTTAAGAGATATGAGCGGTTACTAAGGGAAGGGCTTGAAAAGGCTAAGGTCTCCCCTATTGAGGAATCCCACCTGTACAGAGTTGCCAAGGATTTTCGAACCATGGCAGAATCCTATTACAGTGATGGTGTTCACTTTATTAGAATGGACGATCCTGTAAATGCTCTTGTGTGCTTCAGTTACGGTCATGCATGGCTGGATGCCGGTGTAAAGCTCGGTATATTTAATGTCGATGATGAGACATTATTCACAATCTGACCCAAAAAGTGGATCTATGTTATTATAAATTAGATTAGTTAATTAAAAAAACAATATTCCAGAAGAAAATGTATTTACGAACTAGGAGTGAAGAAAATATGACAAATTATCATGTTACACTTGAAGCAGCCTGGTTGGTTCGAGACGTAAAATCAGCAGATGATGCAATCAGTGTCGCAATTGCTGAAGCCGGAAAACGATTAAATCCAAAACTTGATTTTGTGGAAGTGGATGTGGGTACAACATACTGTTCGGTATGTGGGGAACCATTTAGTAGCGTATTCCTGACAGCAAATACCGCAATCGTGGGACTTGTCCTTGAAATGAAAGTATTCGATGCCGAAACCGAAGAACATGCAGCAAGGATTGCAAAATCGGTGATCGGTCAGGCACTTCGAGACGTACCCCTGAATGTCGTTGAAGTGAAAGAATTCAATTGATACTTAAAGTGTATGAGGAAGCGATGGTATGTGTGGGACGATATCCGTTGTAGGCCATACAGCCCTTGATTATCTATTTGATGTGGAGGCTATTACAGGACCAAATGAGTCGTCCCCTATCATCTATTACAGACAATTCTATGGCGGAGGTGCTGCAAATATTGCTGCTGCCATTGCAATACTTGGCGGGAAGTGCCAGCTAATCTCACCTGTAGGAGATGATTTTAAGAGCTCTGGATACGAAGATTATCTGGCATCAACAGGTGTGGACCTATCTCTTATATACCGGATTGACACCGACAAAACGGCAAAAGCTTTTGTTTTTACGGATAAGGAACACAATCAGTCGTCCTATTTTTACTGGGGAGCATCCATACGGCTCAAGGAACTTGAACCACCAGCTGTTGACTTCGTGCATCTTGCAACCGCAGATGCGACTTTTAACTCAAAAATTGCAAAGAAGGCGAGGTTCGTATCCTTTGATCCCGGTCAGGACCTTGTGACATACTCGAAGGAACA
>JAFGOO010000007.1 GCA_016926455.1 Methanosarcinaceae archaeon
ATCCCCTCAGATGATCTTGCTGAGGAAATGAACCATTTATGTTAAAAAAGTATAGATTTTAGATTGACGTGCGGAAAGCGAGATATATTACTTTATACAAATAATCCATAATAGTATATATTATAATATTTCTATATAGATGATTGTTGAAAACAAAATAAAAGAGGTATTTCCATAGAAACACGTAAAGTTCAGCAAACAGGTGGTTCCACCTACATTATATCCCTGCCAAAGCAGTGGGCTTCCAAAGCAGGGATCAAGACCGGAGCACGCGTTTCTTTGAGGCCCCAGCCTGATGGGACTCTTGTGATTGATCCTATCCGTGGCTCACCACCGCTTAAGAAACGGCAGATTGATGTCAGCGGTATAATGGGCGAAGCCCTTACAAGGGACATGATAGCTGCTTATCTTGCGGGATATGACGTGATCGAACTCAAGGCAAACCGCATTCTTGCAGAGCAAAAGAAGATTATCAGAAATGTTTGCCACAAATTGATTGGACCTGAGATCATTGAGGAGACAGCAAAAAGCGTGTTGATTCAGGACCTTTTAAATCCAAATGAAATATCCATTAAAAAAAGCGTCAGAAGGATGTTTTTAATCTCCAATTCTATGCACACCGAAGCTGTTAGAGCACTTAAAAACAGGGACACAGACCTTGCACTAGATGTGATACAGCGAGACGATGAAGTGGACAGGTTATTCCTTCTTATCGCCAAGCAGTTCAGGTCGGTCCTGCGCGGCGCGCGCCTGCCGGATACATCGGACACCTCCATTGATGAATATCATGATCTGAGGATGGCAGCAGGACCACTGGAGCGAATTGCAGACCATGCACACAGGATCGCAAATATGGTAGACACTATGGATTGCACCATACCTGATGAGATAATGGATTATGTGGAAAAGGCGAGCGATACATCACGCAAAATCGTAGAGGATGCGATCGATGCTCTCTATAACTCAGACGTAGCACTTGCCAACGAGGTAATTGGAAGGGTGGATGAGATGCGGGCTCAGATATCTACCCTGAATAAATCGCTAATCGCCCTTAAATCGTATCAGGCAGTCGTTACACTTAGGACAGTTGCCGATAGTATAGACAGGACAGGAGATTACGGTGCAAACATTGCAGAGATTGCTATAAACACTGCAATGACATGTTTTACAAAAAATGCAGTTTAAATGATTAAAGTTAAATGTTTCAAATACCTGATTATGAAGCATAAGATACTACCAACTGCGTGTTAAATGAGTATCTATACTATAATAGACTAAATAAAATAAAAAGAGTTAAAGCCCTTGTTATATCAAACAAGTCCATCAAAATAAATTTTAAACCGCCAACGGAGGAAATACATGGGCGTAATAAAAAGATTCAAAAAGAATTTATCAGACGTTTTTAAAAAAATGTTCAACAAAAAGAATGCGCGCATCGGTATTTATGGACCCCCTAATGCTGGAAAAACTACCCTTGCCAATAGGATACTCAGGGATTGGACAGGAGATGCCATGGGTTCGGTTTCAAATATTGCGCACGAAACAAGACGTGCTAGACGCCGGGAGGGTGTCACCATTCAGTCGAACGGAAGTTCTATTACACTGGATATAGTTGATACCCCCGGCCTTGCAACAAAAATTGATTTTCATGATTTCATGGCAGCGGGCATGACGGAGTCCGAAGCAAAGCGAAGAGCAAAAGAGGCAACTGAAGGCGTCATCGAAGCTGTAAAATGGCTAGAGAATCTAGACGGTGTAATTCTCGTCATGGACGCGACTGAAGATCCCTTCACACAGGTAAATGTCACAGTCATCGGGAACATGGAAGCACGAAACCTTCCTCTATTGATTGCAGCAAACAAGATCGACCTACCAGAATCATCCCCGAAAACCATCAAGGATGCGTTTCCCCAGCACCCTATGGTCTCCATCTCGGCGCTTGAAGGTGATAACATCGATACGCTGTACGATCAGATTGCAAAAAGGTTCGGGTGACGGCGATGAATGGTATTCAAATGGACCTTGTATCAGAAGACAAACTGGCGGAAATGACACCTGTGGAAAAAGTCAGGTTTATTATAGATGAAGTAAGAGAAGGTAAAATTATTGTGCTTGAGAAAGGTTTGACTCCTGAAGAGGAAGCGCACCTCATCGAGATGACAATGACACTTATCGATCCTGATGATTTTTCAGGTATTGAGATTGAGAGCTACCCATCAAGGGTTGACACGTCGATACTTGGAAAATTACTAAAAAAAAATACTATTCGTACGAGACTAACAGTTATTGGACCAGCAGATCAATTAAAAACACTTAAGAAGGGTCGTGACCTGATAAGTGCACTTGTTTCAGCAAACCGCTAGTTGTGTGAACCCAATGGAAAATGTCAGAAATGATGGCAAGATAATCTCTTCATTGCAACCCTTGGCATCGTTTGAAATGGGGAGAGATGATGTCAATGTAGTCTGCACCTATGGTAAGATTTCGGTATGGTTTGGACGTCAGGTACCCGAACTTGTGATTGGGCAGATATTGATTAGCATTTCTAATATTGATGCATCGGCTGTTCACGAGTATGACGTGGTTTGTGCTTTTGAGACAATTACAGATTATGAAGGGTGCGGATATGTGCTCGTTTCCTATGCAAGATCAGAAAATGGATACAGGGCAACATTCAATGTTCCCTTTTCCAACAAAACTGCACTGCTCCACATGGCAGATTTAATCCTCAAAGAACTAAAAAACAAAGATGTTACCATAGACGTATACTGGACAGGCGATGACTCCGACATTATGCGGTTGTCTGATGAGTTGCACAATATTGACGGCTGGAAAGTAAAACAGATTAATTATAAAGATGATGCTTAAGACCAAAAAAAGTCTTTGAAGGAAAAATGATTAACATGTCGGGATAAAATGACAATGAAAGAAATGCCTGCAATCGAATGTGAGAAGTTAGTACTCTCAATGGAACTTATGGGAAGACGTATTAGCATTACAGCAAAGGAGATTGATCTTGAAAGCGCTAAAAGGATGATCACAGATATCTTAAAAGCCAATAACATCTTTTTGATGGGAGCAGGGCGTTCAGGTCTTGTTGCCAAGGCTTTTGCCATGCGCCTTATGCAGCTTGGTTTCAGTGTATTCGTGGTCGGAGAATCAACCACACCGGCAGTCCGAGAGGATGATGTTGTGATTGCAATAAGCGGTTCTGGCGAAACACGCTCTATCTCTGATCTTGGAAGAATTGCAAAAGAAATTGGCTCGTGTCTCGTCACGGTAACTTCCAACAGTGACTCAACTCTTGGAAAGCTATCAGATACTGTGATGATAATCCCTGGCAGAAACAGAAATGATATGGGGGGATATCTGGAGCGTCATATGCGGGGTGAGTATACACAGCTTTCGCCGCTTGGTACATCTTTTGAGGTCGCAAGTCTAGTGTTCTTGGATGCCATGATTGCGGAAATGATATCAATTACAGGTGCTTCTGAGGCAGACTTAAAATCCAGGCACACCATTTTGGAGTAAATGAAGGATTTAAATGGCTGGCACAAAATTCGCAAAAAGGGTACTTGACATCGATATTTCAGGTATAAGGAAGATATTCGAATCTGCAGGCTCGGGTGCAATCAATCTAGGACTCGGTCAGCCGGACTTTGACACTCCCGCCAATATAAAACAGGCAGCAATCGATGCCATTAATGAAGGATTTACAGGTTACACCTTTGGTTCCGGTATCGTGGAACTGCGGGAAGCACTTAGCTGCAAGTTCAAAGAGGAAAATAGGTTCGATGCCGCACCCAATGAAATAATAATTACATCAGGGGCGTCCGAGGCACTGGAAATTGCAATCGCTGCACTTGTTAATCCTGGTGATGAGGTACTCATTGCAAATCCGGGTTTTGTATCATATAATGCACTGACCGAGATAATGGGGGGGAAAGCTGTTGGCGTGCCCCTTGGGGATGACCTGAACATGTGCCCTGTGGATATTATGGAACGCATATCCAAAAAAACCAAGGCAATGATCATCAATTCCCCTTCAAATCCTACCGGTGCGGTCCAGAGCAAAGAAAATATAAGAGCATTTGCAGAGATTGCGGATGACCATAATATCACAATTATTTCGGATGAGGTTTATGAGCACTTTATCTATGAAGGTGAGCATTTAAGCCCTGCGCGGTATTCGGACAATGTCATCACAGTGAACGCTACTTCTAAGACATACGCCATGACAGGCTGGCGGATTGGCTATGTTGCTGCAAAGGCTGAATATACCGAACAGATGCTCAAAGTACATCAGTACGTACAGGCGTGTGCGAACTCTATTGCGCAGAAAGCTGCATTTGCCGCTGTAACAGGTCCCATGGATCAGGTGATTAAAATGCGTGAGGAGTTCAGAAAACGGCGCGATGTCCTTGTGAAAGGTATGAATGCGCTGGGACTAAAATGTGAGTTGCCAAAAGGTGCTTTTTATGTATTTCCTTCTGTTCCAGATTCGGCAGAAGTTGCGGGCAGGTTCATATCCAATGGTGTAATTGTTGTACCGGGAACGGCCTTTGGGGATAAAGGTGACGGGTATATCAGGGTCTCATATGCAGCATCCATGTTTGATATACAACGTGCACTTGGGATAATGGAACGTGTTCTCTGACATACTTCCACGACTAATGTTCATGGTGTTCTATGGTTAGCTGCTTTCAAGCCATTGCCACTTTAGGTACATCAGTGTTCCCTTTAAGCACATCATTTTCTCTACTGAATCGAACTATGTTTTGAGATACTGCAATATTGAAAGCTGCATTAACGTCTGCATGTTCAACGTGTCCGCAATCAGGACACTCAAAGTTTTTATCATTTCTATTCCCTATATGACCGCACCTACTAATGTTTGGGAAGTGTATGTGTGATTGATATAAGCGATAGGTACTCCAAGCAACTTAGACTTATATTCTATCATCGTTTGTAGCTGATAGAAAGACCAACTGTTCAAAGAGTAGCGGAATGATTTAGAATGCTTTTTGTTGTTCCGTATGCCTTTTAGTTCGTTATATTATAACATAACTATACTTTTTTTATTAACTAAAAGGCTGGATATGATTCATCCTATTTCTAAAGAACATGGGCTTTCTCTACCCCTGAACCCCATTAATCGTAATTTATGTTATTAATGATGGTTTTGATATATAACTATTTAATATAATAAGGGTAATACGATTGGAACATATTAAATTTTATGGTAATTAATGATATTGAAACTTGGATATCCAGAAACGGTGATGATGGAAACGGGCAAGGTACACAAGTTTATAACACTCTTCTTGATGGGATGGTAATTGAGGGATTAAGACACCAATCCAAGACCACCCACCTTAAAGGACTGCAGGCAATACTTCGAACGTCTCCAGAAATTGATTTGTTTAACCTGTCTGCGGATGATATCAAGAAAATTCAAATCGGGCTTATTAAGAAATATCCCAATCCGAATACCGTTTCATTGTTCAAGCTATCATTAAGAAAATGGTTACAGACCACCAACCAGATAGATATATTAAGCCATGTTAAAACGGCAAACCTTCGAACAAACGACAAGTTGCCGGATGATATGATAACACCGGCTGAACTTGAAAAGCTTTTGAGTTGTTGTACTCATCCACGAGATGCGGCGATAATTGCACTCTTATATGACAGTGGATGCAGGATAGGAGAACTTCTATCTATGCGCGTGCGTGACGTGGAGTTTGACGATAACGGGGCAATCGTAACCTTCCCAGAGGGTAAAACAGGGTGGCGTAAAAATAGAGTCGTGTATACTTCCTCCTATCTAAGGCAGCTGCTCGAAAACCACGAGTACAAGGACGACAAGGATTATCCGCTTTTTTATTCCCGCAGGGGCACCAAAGTAGTTACAGATATGGCAGTAAGGAGACAACTTAAGATCATTACCGAGAAAGCCGGAATCAAAAGAAGGATCCATCCTCACCTATTCAGGCATAGCAGGGCTACAGAATTAGCGAACCATTTAACCTAACAACAACTAAAAAAACAGTTTGGTTGGACGCAAGCATCTAACATGGCTGCAAGGTATATGCACCTATCAGATCGTGACGTTGAGAAGGCCATTTTAAAAGCCTCTGGGGTGGACATCTCGGAGGACGAGGATAACATGCCCAAAGCTGTAAAATGTCCCAGGTGCAGGGAATTTAACCTACCCAAAGCCACGTATTGTTACAAGTGTGGACTACTCTTATCTCAACCCTTGACGAATGAAAATGAAATATATATGAAAGAGTTGTTAGCAGCTCTTCAAAAGAATCCACAGATTTTGTTAAAGTATCTTGCTACGGAAGAGTAGAGCTTACTTAATTTTTTTCATCTTTTTTAAAATTTTCCCAATGAAGACATCTTCCATTATAATCAGCAATTAATTGAATTATTTTTTGATTATGAAGGTGCTTAATTGACTCATTAATTTCTTCTGAGGATAAAGTTGGGGTTCTGGATATTTTTTTCATTTTATCAATGACTGATAATTTGTTGGTGATTATATGGTTTTATAATAGAGATTTTCGATAAACCTACTTCACTCAACACTACTTTTTATTAAAATATAAATATTAGATAAATAAATTAATAAATATGGATA
>JAFGOO010000050.1 GCA_016926455.1 Methanosarcinaceae archaeon
CAAGCGTTCTGATTTCATTCACAAATTAAGCCGGGATCTGGAGGATAACTATTCCTTTATTGCTTTTGAAGATTTGAACATTAAAGGCATGCTCAAAAATCATTGTCTTGCAAAGAGCATATCAGATGCTGTCTGGAACAAATTGATCACTTCAACAAAGTACAAGGCTGAAAGTACTGGTACTACTGTTGTATTGGTTAATCCAGCAAATACTTCTAAAATATGCTCAAGATGTGGTCTGCTCGTTGAAAAGAAATTATCGAACAGAACACGTGAATGTAGTAGCTGTGGTCTTGTTATGGACAGGAACCACAATGCAGCTATCACATTATCAGATTGGGATTGCAATCTGTCGGTATTAAATCCGTAGAAGCCCACGAACTTTAGTCTTGGGAGCAGTCACTTTCTTCACCAGTTCATTCAGATTCTTTAATCTCCTCAGGCAGCTCACTTTCCCACATCTTCCGTATTTTCACGCTTTTAAGAGATGACATTACCTTTCGAATCTGTTCTCTCACGACCTTCTTAAGTGATTCATCTATCTCAGGAAATTCAAACTCGGCATATTCTTTGGGTAACTCCTCACCTACAATCAGGGTATGTGAAGTATCAGGATAGTGTCTTTTTGCTGTCAAAAGGGATTCCACAGCATCCCTCCACTGGGAAGCCCAGGGTGAATCCAGAATATCGGTATGGTTCACCTTGTTGCGGGAAACCCGCACCACATCAAGATGGCATGCATTGACACATGCACCACAGTAGGTGCAATAATCTTCAACAATCGCGATTTTTCTGTCAGTCGGGACATACCATAGATGAGATGGACAGACGTTAAAACAACCGTGGCAACCCTGAGGATCGCATTTATCTATGTTGCCTTCAACCAGTGAAATCTCGCCCTCGAACGGTTTTTTGATGTCAACCGCATCATAGGGGCATACTGCTTTACACCATGTGCACATGGTACACTTTCCATAATCGATGGTCACATTTCCCTCGACGGCAGGTGCATTACAAAGTCGATCGCCTTTCACACTTATCGCATCTTCGGGGCACATATCCTGGCACAGGACACAGTAGTCGCACTTATCCTCATTCACCATTATCTGCTCAAATGGTCTGGGGTCAGTGGGTGTCGGTTCCCTTTCAACCAGAATAAAAGCATCACAGAACCTTGCACATATACCACAGAAATTGCATTTGTCATGGTGGATCTCGATCTGGCCTACTGAATCTATTTTAAATGGTGAGATTTGCTCTTTTTTGGGAAAGATGAACTCGACTTTGATTGCCTCTTTGGGGCATGCCGCCTCACACAAAATGCAGGGCAGGCACTTTTCATTCAACTTCACGTATGAATCATATGCAGGAAATAATTCCTTTTCAGGCAAATCCCCCCTTGAAACAATGGTAATGGCATGGATCGGACAGAAATTTGCACACATGCCGCAGAAGGAACATTTATCAATATCCATCATGACAGGAGGTGCGTCCATTCCTGTAGCTATCTCATGCATAGGTCCAAGTTCAAGTGCCCTAGTAGGACACAGCCTAACGCACAGTCCGCATCCTGTACACCATTTGTAATCGTAATCCAGAACCTTTCGGGATTTTTCCGTCTCCTGTGTGTACATAAAATGCGAATCTTGAATATCCATCTTTTTTGTGACGGTGATACCTTCTTCATCACCCTCTTGCGTCATTTCGCAGTCTCCGGGATTTCAGACCCGATAGGTCCCATTTTCGTCAATTCCTCAACAAAGTTTTTGATGGATACTGCAAACCTCTCTCCTTCTGCTGCCGAAATCCACTCGACCTTAAGGCGCTCAGGCTTTATATCGATATTTTCCAGCACCCCTTTAAGAGCATCCATTCGTTTTCTGGCTTTATAATTGCCATGGACATAATGGCACTCATCAAGCCGGCATCCTGCAACCAGCACCCCGTCTGCACCACCTTCAAAAGCCGTAAGTACGAATTCTGGATCAACACGCCCAGAACACATCACTCTGATTATCCTGACGTTTGTTGGATACTGGATTCGGGATGTTCCTGCAAGGTCAGCGCATGCGTAACTGCACCAGTTGCATAGAAAAGCAACGATTAGCGGGAACTCGACTTTAGTCTCTACTACAGCCCTCACCTGTGCAAGTATCTGTTCATCTGTATAGTTTCGCATACATATTGCATCTGCTGGGCAGGCGGCACTGCAGGCCCCGCAACCACGGCAGGATATCTCATCCACAACTGCCTTTTTATCAACCATCTTTATGCAACCGAAACTGCACACTTCTTCGCACAATTTGCAACCTATGCATTTTTCGGTATCTACATGTGCGCTCAGGGGATCTGAAGTAAGCTCACCGTTACTCAAGAGTCGCAATGTCCTAGCAGCGGCTGCACTTCCCTGGGCAATAGAGGCCTCGATTTCTTTTGGTCCTGATGAACATCCTGCGATAAATACTCCGTTTATGTGGGCGTCAACAGGTTTCATCTTCGGATGTGCGATGGATAAGAACCTGTCAGGACGCTTTGAAAGGTTCAGCATCTTGGAGATCGGATCTGACTTTTCGTTTGCTTCAAAGCCTGTTGAGAGCACCACAAGATCATACGGCTCTTCCCTGATTTCACATTCAAGAGTATCCTCAAACCGAAGCCTCGGTTTTCCATCACTGCCAAATAATACCTCTGCCACCTTGCCACGAATGAAATCAATTCCCATTGACTGCGTTCTTTCATAGTATTCTTCGTACATATCACCAGATGCTCTGATGTCGATGTAATGTATCACAATATCCATCTCTGGATAGCGCTCTTTGAGAAGCTGGGCATTCTTCATTGCCGACATGCAACATACACGCGAACAATAGGGATTCCCTACCGTCGCATCCCTTGAACCTACACACTGGATGAATGCAACACTTGACGGCAGTTCGTTTTTGGATGGCACCACAATTCTACCACGAGTGGGACCTGAAGCATTAAGCATGCGTTCAAGTTCCATATTGGTGACCACGTCAGGAGAAAGACTATATGCATACTCTTCTTTACGGGATGCATCAAATAACTGATATCCTGTTGCTACAATAATTGCTCCGACAATAAGTGAAAATTCCTCAGCCTCAGAGTTGTAATCGATAGCTTCGGCCGGGCATGCCTGTTTGCATAGGCCGCACCCAACGCAGTATTCACTATCAATGCACACTACCCGGGGAACTGCTTGTGGAAACGGCAGATAGATTGCTTTTGTAATCCCAAGTCCAAAATCGAATGGGTTTGCAATTTCAACAGGGCACACCACTGAACATTCTTCCACACACCCTTTGCATTTGCTTTCTAAAACGTATCTCGGTTTTTTCACACCTTTGACTAGGAAATTCCCAACCGAACCCTTGATGTCCTTTATCTCGGAAAATGTGAAAAGGTCGATGTCTGGATGATTCTGTACTTCAGTCATCTTTGGTGCAAGCACACATATAGAGCAATCATTTGTTGGGAATACTTCATTAAGAAGTGCCATCTTGCCACCTATGGATGATTCCTTTTCGACCATATATACATGAAAACCGCTATCTGCAAGATCAAGTGCTGCCTCTATTCCAGCAATACCACCACCGATTACGAGTACATCTTTGTTTACCTGAATCTTTTTGGTCTTTAACGGTTCAAGATACCTTGTTCTGGCAACACCCATTTTGATAAGGTCAAACGCTTTCTGGGTTGCCATCCTAGAATTATCGATATGCACCCATGAACATTGTTCCCGAATGTTCACCATCTCGAGCATATAGGGGTTCAGTCCCGCTTTCTCAAGCACGTTTTTAAATGTCTGTTCGTGCAATTTTGGTGAACATGCTGCAATAACAATGCGATCAATATTGTATTTTTTTACGTCATTGATGAGTAATTCCTGCCCTGAATCGGAACACATGAACTTTATATCCTTAACAATTGCAACATCATCTAATTTACTTGTCTTCTCGCGGAGGATATCAACATTTATGACGTTTGCAATATTTAAGCCGCAGTGGCAGATGTATAATCCGATTCGCATGTTAATGGCTCCTTTTGCTTGTGTTTGATATCTTTAAATAGTGATATAGTTTTGGATAGCTAGACCGAGTGGTTAGGAGGCTGTCAAATTAGCTCATAAATCTCCTTTTCTAATTTGACAACATTTTTTAAAAAAACTTTCCAAATGAGTTTCTGTTTTCAAC
>JAFGOO010000051.1 GCA_016926455.1 Methanosarcinaceae archaeon
ATCAGCAATTGCTTAAACTCATTAGAGAATAAGACTCCTTTAAGGTTCAATAAAAGAACCCCACGACTTTAGTCGTGGGAGTAGTTAGGGAAATATTATCAATCACAATTCCGTATTCCACTATATGAATAATAATGCCGAAAAAAGCGAAAAAGTGCTTATCTTGCCGCTAAACGAAGACTCGAAAAAAATTACACAAGCACTTTCAAACGATACTTCACTTAAGATACTTGAACTTCTTGCACAGAAACCGCTGTCTGCAACCGCGATATCTGATGAACTGGAAATTCCACTAACAACTGTCAAATATAACCTTGATGCTTTGATCGAATCCGATCTCATTAAAGTCAAGCAGACCACGTGGAGCCGGAAGGGAAGAGAAATAAAGATATACGAACCTGTTCAGAAATTGATCGTTGTTGTTCCGGGTAAGCGCAACCCTGACAGGTCATCTATTGTAAGTATACTGCAAAAATATATTGGCATATTTGCAGCAGCAGTTTTTGCATCTGTAGGTGTGGAATATATATCACGGATTAAAAAAATTGGTACCATTGCTGCGCCGGAAGGAGAATCGTTCTCTATACCAAAACCAAGAGGTGTAATGAAAGAAGCACAGACGATACCTCTAAATGAAACGGTTAATGATAGTGTGCAAACATCGGCACACCTTCTAAATGGAACCGATATTCCAAGCCCAGAAGTTGCCATAGAAACAACATCATTGCCAACAACGAATAAGGAAGTCCTGTCAAAAAGTGCAGAGAATATTGCTACACCGATTGCTGATGCACTAAATTATGACCTTACATCTCACATAGGGATATGGTTCTTTTTCGGATGTATGTTTGTGATACTTTTCTTAATGATACGGGAAGTATATTATAGAAAAAAATCCTTATGAGTGTAAAAGGGAGCCACATGAGAGTCGCACTGAAACTTGCATATATAGGAACTGGATACCATGGGTCTCAGGTCCAGCCCGATGTTCCGACCATTGAAGGTGAGCTATATAAAGCGCTCGGGGACCTTGAGATTATAGACGACCCAAAATCTGCTAATTTTGTGAGCGCTGGACGGACGGATGCCGGAGTCCATGCAGTGGGACAGGTAGTTGCGTTTGACACTGAAAAACTGAATCTTGCGATTCCACGAGTTATTAATTCAAAACTCCCAAACTCGATTTGGGCATGGTCACACGCGATTGTGCCTGATGATTTTAATCCCAGATACGATGCTGTGTGTCGCAGTTACCGTTATATTATGAGCGGGGAACAATATGACATTTCAAAAATCAGGTCTGCAACAAAACTCCTGATAGGAACACACGATTTTGCAAATTTCTGCACTACCGACGATGTTAGGGGTACTGTCCGCAATGTAAAGCGTATCGATGTCAGAGTCAGTGGCGCATTTACTAAAATAGACGTTCAGGCAGATAGTTTTCTATGGAATATGGTGCGAAAGATGGTGACTACACTTATGATGGTTGGAAGTGGTGTGCGCGATCTTGAGTGGCTTGAACAGATGCTAAACCCTGAATCCTACGAAGAGGGAGTCGAACTTGCAACTGCATATGGCTTGACGTTGATGCAGGTGGATTACGAATTGCCTATTGAATGGGTCGATGACGGGTATGCCATACGCAGGGCACGTGAACATGTACACGAGCATCTGGTAAGATACCGGGTTATGGGGGAGGTTCTGGAACAACTGGTTCCGATGGAGTAGCTGACCTAAAATTCAGCCTTGTCCAGAATAGATAATCTTTTTTACACCCCATTTCAAGAATTAGCGAACCACCAGCACTGTGCACTTCATCTTCTTGACCACTTCTTGAGTCACACTCCCCATCTCGGGATTAATCTTACTCTCGCCTTTGCTTCCCAGTATTAACGTATGTACACCATATTTCTCAGCAGCATCAAGGATGGCCCTAGCAACAGCTTCGGCAGCTGCTCCTTTCTTTGGCATGCGCTGCATGCTCACCCCGACCAAGATCTTGTCCACATTGATCCCCATCTTGGCCCCCATCTCTACCACTCTGTTCAATACGTCTTCACCCCTTGCTGCTATCTCCTCACGTTCCGAATCCTTCCGGGCAACAGCCACATAAATAGCAGCCATTCTGATATTATATGAACTTGTAATTTTCATGGCTGCAATCTCGGCTTTTTGTCCCCATTGTGAACCGTCGGTTGCCACCAGTATCTCATATCGTGTCATTCAATGACCTCTGTTCTAAGCATTTTCTGTTCAAGCTTACCCATTGCTACCATCAATCCAAATATTACAGCCTGGGGCCTGGGTGGGCATCCCGGAATATACACATCCACGGGCAGGATTTTATCAACACCGCCACAGCTTGCATAGGTACTACCAAATATGCCGCCATTGCAGGCACATGACCCCATGGCCACCACAAATTTTGGTGAAGGGGTGGCATTATAGGTCTTAAGCAGGGCAAGTTCCATATTCCATGTTACAGGACCCGTGACCAATAGTACATCTGCATGGCGTGGAGACGCTGAAATATGTATGCCGAAACGTTCAATATCATAGATGGGATTTGACAACGAAACTACCTCCACCTCACATCCATTGCAAGAGCCAGCATCAACTTCCCGTATATTCAGTGATCGACCGAAGATGTTCCTGATCCTTGAATGCAGGCGTTGCCCCATGACCTCTATTTCATCCTCGATTGTCATATTTTCCTCCGTATGATAGATACCAAATCATGCCTTGTCTTTGAAGCCATCTCGAATTCCCGTGTAAGCTTGATAGCTTGATGCGTACATATCTCCTCACACCTGCCGCAGAATATGCAACCACAATATGAAATTGTGAGTCTCATTTCGTATTCTGTTTTCTCGAGCAATAATACACTTGAAGGACAGATCTCTACGCAATCCCCACACATAGTGCACTTTTCAGGGACAAACTTCGGCATTCCACGAAAACCTTCGGATACATGATCTTCTTTCTCCGGGTATTTTGCAGTTAAAACACCGGATTTAATGGTCATTCTCAAGATGTCGAACATTGGTTCACCTACATGTCATTACCAGAATATGATAAACTCAAGCTCTTGTTGATGACCGGAAAATCAGGTACTATATTATCCAGCACAGCATACTCAATTGCAAGCCAGTTGCAGAAAGATGGGTCTCTGACCTTGCATCTCTCAATCTTCCCATCCCGAACCATCACCCAGTACAGTGTTTCGCCTCTGGGTGCCTCCGTATACCCAAGAGCACATCCATCCGGTATATCCCTTACATAAGTATTGATATCTCCCCCAGGTAGTGATGAAAGTAACTGCTCGATCATACCAATTGATTCAATTATCTCATCAGCACGAACAGACATCCTTGCCATCACATCCCCTTCCCCGTGCACACAGACATTAAAATCAATTTCCTGATAGATTGCATAAGGATGATCGCGTCTGGTATCTCTGCCACTGCCCGAGGCTCTTGCTACGGGACCTACCACATGTAATGATCCTGTGACCTCTTCACTAATCCAGCCGGTGGTTTCCAATCTGTCCACCAAAGAAGGTGAGTTTAGAAGCAGTTTCATCAAATCCCTGAAATCATGCTCGAACAATAACAGCCGCGATGAGATGATGTCGCGCCCGGGGCTGATATCACGACGAACCCCGCCTATGGCATTCATGCCCCGAAGCAACCTGCTGCCGGTGATATATTCATTCAGATTCAGCACATCTTCCTTGAGCCGGTTGGCATGTGCGGCACCTACAGAATAGCCCACATCAGTTGCGATCCCGGCAATATCCCCCATATGAGTATACAGTCTTTCAAGTTCCATCAGGATAGTCCTTATGTATTTTGCCAGAAGTGGTACCTCAATATCCGCAATGCTTTCAACTGCCTGACAAAATGCAACTACATGTGCCACGGAATTATCACCGGATATACGTTCTGCCAGAAACACTGCCTTATTGAGTTCCATGCTCTCAAACAATTTTTCCACACCCTTGTGAGTATAGAAATG
>JAFGOO010000052.1 GCA_016926455.1 Methanosarcinaceae archaeon
AAGTCAATTCTTTATTATGAAATCCACAGATATTGCAGATTTTAGTCGATGGCTCGAATTGACCTATTTTTAATAAAGTTTTTCCGTTTCGTAGGCTCTTATTTTGTATTCTAAAGCCCAATTATAGGAAAACCTACACTCACAGATATGTTTCATAAAAAACTCTTGTTGCTCTTTGTTGGGATATAAACGGTATTTGTAGGCTTTGAGCATTAGTAGACATTATATTTTAACAACATATATATTTTTTGTATAAAATATAGAACATGCTAATGTTTTGTTGAGATATTATGCCTCTTATCCCCCATCTTACGAAAGGGGACTTCTCGGCTTTCAAGTAAACATTAGTGTCATATAGTACATATGACGTTTGCCTTTGAACATAGGAAACGCGTTTCTATATAAACATTCGGTACTCTGACGTACTCCCACGACTAAAGTTCGTGGGATTCCATGGTTAACTATTGTAAAAAAGTATTAATCTGAAGTTAAGTGTACATTGGGCAATTTTTAAAATTTTTTTTCAATAATAACCTAATTTATGGATGTGTCAAATAAATCTGCGTGTCAGTCGAACATTTAAAATATAATAGACGGTTTTATTTCACCAAAGCATATATATTTAGGGATGCCTAATTAACGGAAATTAAATTAATATGAGGAACAAATGCAATCAGAGCGCATTGAGGAATATCTAGAAACCATTTTGTATCTTATCAATAAAAACAAAGGTCCGGCCAAGACAAAGAAGATAGCAGACGAGTTGAAAGTTAGTGCACCTAGTGTAACGGAGATGGTTCAAAAACTCGCAGCTGAAGGTCTTGTCAAGTATACGCCGTACTATGGAGTGGAATTAACAGAAGCCGGAGCCATAAAGGCATCGAAAATCAGACGCAAGCATCAGGTGCTTGAAAAATTTCTTGCTGATGTTCTGGGTGTCAATAAAACTGATGCTCACAAAGAGGCATGTGAGCTTGAACACGCAGTGTCTGATACGGTTCTGGAACAGGTCTGTACATTTATGGGTCATCCAGAAATTTGCCCAGATGGGAATCCTATCGGTCAGGGGAAATGCTGCACCACGGTTGAAGAACAGTATCCTGTGCTCTCTGAGATGCAAGAAGGTAGCTGTGGCATTGTATCCATGATTAAGTTGCCACCTGCAGATAAAGATAGATTGATATCACTTGGTTTGATGGTTGGGGAAAGTCTGGTGGTCAAGCGTAAACAGCATAAGGGTTCGATATCCGTCCTGACGCGTGGTACTGAGATTGCACTGGGAAACGAAATCGCGAGCAAGATATTCGTAAAACCCCAGAGAATGATCCGTGGAAGAGTCAGGAGACGTGGTCGACATTAATATCCCTTCATTCAAAGGTGCAGGTGGCCATATTTCCGGTTCCGATCATGACATGACTATCGCATTTGTAGGAAACCCTAGTGTAGGAAAAAGCGCCTTTTTCTCAAGGGTCACAGGTGTCGGTGTAATTATATCTAATTATCCCGGCACGACTGTGGAGCTTACACATGGGACTATACGGGTTAATTCCAGAACATTTGACATAGTTGACCTCCCAGGCATATACTCCTTGGGTGCAGCAACGGAGGATGAGAAAGTTTCCAAAAGATACCTTCTTACTGAACACCCTGACGTTATAGTGAATGTTTTGGATGCCACCCGTCTTGAACGGAACCTGTATCTCACGCTACAGCTTCTGGAACTCAATATCCCTATGGTTGTGGCCCTCAACCAGATGGATGCTGCAGAAGGGATGGGGATCGAGATTGACGTAGCTAAACTTTCCAGTATGCTGGGAGTTCCTGTTATACCCACCATTGCCACCAAAGGCATAGGGCTTGAAGATGTTATCCTAAGCGCCCTTGAAGCAGGTGTCGAAGAAGAACATCGAATCAAAGTGTATTACGATGACCATATACGCGATGCACTCGAAAAGCTGGACAGGAAATTCCCACATATAGAGCAGTGCGTCAAGATTAGGGCACTCCAGAACGATGCGGATTTTGTCAAACTATGTTGTTCTGCGGAAGATGCCACTGAGTTACTCTCCGTTGCATCCGGCCCTATCGCTGAATACATCGAAAGTGTGCATGAGATATCGGTGCCTGACACCATTGCACGTAACATTTTTGGAGAGGTAGGATATATTGTGGACAGTGTGGTTAGACAAACTGACCATAAAAAAACATTAAAGGACAGGATAGATGAAGTACTTACGTCCCAGAATGCGGGAATCATTGCGCTTGTCTGCACACTGTTGCTCACTTTTGCGATTGTTTTCTACATCGGGGGATTCTTGGAAGAGGGAATTGTGAACCTTTTTGAAACTTATTTGGTCCAGCCTGTAGACAGAATGACTGCCGGCATGGATCCAGTGATCCAGAACATCCTGATCTATACGCTGCTCGGTATCGAAGCAGGTTTTGCAATTGCTGTGCCGTACATTGGAATTTTTTACATCCTACTGTCCCTATTAGAGGACTCTGGTTATCTGACTCGAGCAGCATTTTTGTTGGATACGCTGACACACAGGCTGGGACTGCATGGTAGAGCAGTGATACCTCTGATCCTTGGATATGGCTGTAATGTACCGGCGATAATGTCCACACGTGCCCTAAATACACTGCGCGAAAGAAGGATTGCATCGGTGTTGATTGCACTTACCCCATGCTCTGCCAGGACCGTGATAATCCTTGGGCTTGTTGGAACATTTGTTGGATATTGGGCAGCGGTTTCTATATATGTTTTGCAGCTTTTGGTCATATATTCCACAGGATGGGTCCTTGGAAAAGGTTTGCCTGGTGAGCGAACAGGATTTATCATGGAGATGAACCCGCTTCGTCAGCCAGATCCAAAGGCAATAATTCAAAAAACATGGCTTCGAATTCGTGAGTTCGTGAATGTAGCCTTCCCATTATTGATAGTTGGTAGTGCTTTACTTGGTGCTGTGGAAGCGATTGGTTTGCTTGATGTATTTGAGACCGCAGTCGAACCAATATCCGTGGGCTTACTGGGCCTTCCAGCATTTGCAGCTACGGCTCTTGTATTTGGAATTCTCAGAAAAGAGATGGCATTGGAGATACTTGCGGTTCTAGCAGGCACGGCAAATTTTGCTTTAGTTATGACACCAATCCAGATGTATGTATTTGCAGTGGTTACAACGATTTACATACCATGTATTGCAACCATAGTAATACTAAAACATGAGCTTGGGTGGAGAGATACTACCGGAATAGTCGTATTCACTGTCATCTTAGCTCTTTTGATTGGTATCATTATAAATTTTGCAGCGCCTCTGCTGATTTGATACGAAAACCTTATAGACAAACCGACATACAATGCTAACAATTGAAATGCGGATATTAATAGAGATAACAAAAGGCAATAATAACAAAGCTTGATCTTATGTCGGATTTTCTAAGTCTATTAATGCATCAGTATCGTGACTAATCCCCTAACTGAATTAACGGGGATCTATCGGAATTCCGAAGAAATTGTAATCTCAGAATGTTAATAGCAGCATTATGAACCCCCTATCGAGAGTGAGACCGCAATAAGGACAACTGTGTGCTCTCTATAATATATTTTTTTGATTGTTTGCCCACAGCTGGAGAACATCTGTGATGTATTACATGGATTGAGAAGATTTACAAGTTTGCCAGCCTTTAAGCCATTTAACCCCATAAATCCAGGATTCTTATTGCCAGATGTGCCGCATTTGCACCGTTGTCAATTCCAACACAGGCAACTGGCACACCGGGAGGCATCTGGGCAATGGAAAACAATGCATCGATACCACCCACTTTTGCACTAACCGGAACACCAATTACTGGTCTTGTGGTCTTTGATGCTATAACACCCGGCAAGGCAGCAGAGAGACCGGCAATGGCTATGAACACTTTAGAATCACATGACTTTAGATATTTGTCCAGTACATCAGGATTACGGTGCGCAGAGATCACCTCTACCTCAAAAGAATATTTGCTTTTTTCAAGCACGTTCACAGTACGATTAGCGATTGAACGATCTGATTCCGAACCCATAATCACTGAAATTTCTGGCATCGTTTTCTCCTTAAGGAAGATTCCCTTCACCGCTCAATTCGTGCTGGCGGTCTATATTCATCTTGATTAGAATCTTAAATATTTCTTTTAAAGCACCACTATCAAGATTATGTTCCGTGGCGACATTTACTGCACGGTTTAATACTATCTGATTCTGGGATTCGTCATTGATGGCTTTATCCTTATGTTTCTTTGATTCCAGTACCTTTTCTGCCAGATTAACGCGTTTTTCAATAAGTGCAATAATTTCCCAATCTATCTTCTCGATTTTAGCACGTACCTCTTCAAGTTCGTTCATCTGCTTCCACCAACATTTACGTTTATTGCACCTTTATTATTAATCTTAGTCTTTATCACATTTCCGCTTATTCCCGAGTTTTCCCAAGCGATTTTCAGGTCATCGACCTTTTCTTTCTCAACAAGAGCTGCATATGCAGGACCTGTACCTGAAAGACTGACACCTTTAACACCGACCTGAAGTGCACTCATAAGAAGTCCCGTGTTAAATCCAAGTGCACCACAGTAAAGGAAACCATTCAAAGTCATGGCATGCTCATATTCTCCATTGAGGGCGAGGTTGTAAGCGATTTCGACCCAAGGGTTTATCAACCTTGACCTTGAAACATCCGTCTCTGCGCTAAATGCCTTTTTTTCGGGAGCAAAGATAAGGACGTCCGTTTCACGTTCGACCCTTTTTACCAGACGCATTTTCCTGTTATCGGTGACCACAATACCGCCGAAGAATGAAGCACATGCATCATCGAAAGCACCGGTTATCGTAACACCCGCATCTTTTGCAGCTTGGACCCCAAGACGCACTGCTTCAAGCGGTTCCATAGTTTCACCGATTGCGTCCAGCGTTGCAAGGACAGCAGCATTTGCAGCTGCACTGCTGCTTTTCAGACCCCGAGCAAGCGGCACATCACTTCTGGTCCTAACCGTACCTCCAATCTCCATTCCAAAGAGTTCAAGAACAAGTTCAACCGCCCTCTCAATCAGGGTAGTATCGCCGTCCGGTATTCCTTCGATGGTACCACATATCGATTTTTCATTTTTTGACAAATCAACATCAGCAAAAGTCTTGAGGTCGATGCCAAATGCTACACCTTTCCATGTGGCAATTGCATTTATGATGGTACCTGCACCTAATGCATAAGCGTGCCCTGTAAGCGTCATGTTTTAATTCCTGTTATTAATCGCTAATTTCTTTAGGATTTTAACATATTTAAGTGAACTACCATCCTTTAAATCAGTACATTTTTGTGATGTGTTGCATAGATTCACCAATTTCAGTACCTTTAAACACACGTTCCAACTATTGAATCAGGACAGAGGCTTCGGGATGTTTATTACCTCTATTACAATTCTAGTTTGCCGGCTACAATATTGTATAAGAAATGAACGGCTGGAGTTCACGCAGCTTTGCGGTTTTCGATGATGTTGCCCCGAGTGCTGACCGTCAACTGATAATGGGAAATGCGCTTGACCGCCTTTTGTAGACCATTGGCCACGATGCTGTGGAAACCGGTAAAAGCCATAGGGACGCAAGCGGCGACTACCAATAAGTTGGAACCTTTTAAATAATGGGTTATTATTGAACTTGAAGTGATGCCTGAAACATATCTATTTTTTCATATCAGCACCACCATTTATATCCTCTAATTACTTTGTTAATGTTTTAAAAGGAGTTACAGCAAAACGTATATTTGAAATGTTCCCTAAATTATGTAAAAAAGATTTTTTTGTAACTTTATTTGTGGTCTTCGAGTTACTGTGTCGGAACACATGGACAGGTATCTACTCAAATAAGAAATACATAAACAGTACTTCAAATAAATGAGAACATAAGTCACTTGACGGAATCAAAGAAAACAAGGATTTTTAAAATTTGCTATATAAAAGTATATATAAGGAATTGCGAAATATAACGTTGCTTTAAGTACCAAGGACCAAATAACATGACAGAGTATAATATTAAGATTGAAAACGTGGTTGCATCAACAAAGCTTGCAGACGATTTTGATTTGATTAAAATTGAAGCCGAGTTCGAAGGAGCTGAATATAACAAACAAAAGTTCCCAGGACTCGTATATAGAGTAAACGACCCAAAGGCAGCATTTCTAGTTTTCACATCTGGAAAAGTGGTATGCACCGGTGCAAAAAATGTCAATGATGTACATACTGTGATAGAAAATCTTGCAAAGAAACTCAATGATATCGGGATTAAAACCATTGAGGATCCTGAAATTACAGTTCAGAACATCGTGGCATCCGCCGACCTTCATGCCGTATTGAATCTGAATGCGATTGCAATTGGACTTGGCCTTGAGAATATTGAGTACGAACCTGAACAGTTCCCCGGACTAGTCTACCGTATCACTGAACCAAAGGTAGTTGTGCTTATATTCAGTTCAGGAAAACTGGTTGTCACTGGCGGTAAATCTCCTAAAGACTGCAACGAAGGCGTTGAAGTCGTGAGGAAGCAACTGGACAGCATGGGACTTTTGTGAACAGGTTAGTGTGAGTTTTTTGGTAAAAGAAGATGTCTGCATTCTGATACCAACCTTGAATGAGGCTGCAACGATCCAACAGCTGATAAGGGACTTTAAATCAGAAGGTTTTAGCAATATACTACTAATTGACGGGCACAGTAGCGACAGAACACGTGAACTGGCTGAAGCAGAGGGAGCAAAGGTTGTTGTCCAAAGCGGTAAAGGAAAGGGTCAGGCACTTCAGGAAGCATTTGATATCATTGAGAGTAATTACATCCTGATGACTGACGGTGATGGGACATATCTTGCAAAGGATTCTCATGCGATGCTTGCACCAGTGCTCAATGGTAGTGCAGATCATGTTATCGGAAACAGGTTTGCTAACTATGAACCGACTGCTTTCACACGCTTAAACCTTATAGGAAATAAGATACTCAACAAGATATTCGGTTTCGCTTATGGTCAATGGTTGAATGATATTCTCTCTGGCTACAGGGCATTCACACGCAACAAGATAAAATCACTTGAACTTAATAAAACGGGGTTTGAAATCGAATCAGAGATTACAATTGAGAGTGTAAAAAAAGAGCTAAAAATCGAAGAAGTACCTATAACATATATGTCGAGACATTCAAAAGGTTCTACTAAACTGAGTCCCTTAAAAGACGGTTTCAAAATCGGAGCGACAATCTATAAATTAGCAAAGATGCATAATCCGTTATTCTATTTTGGGATTATCGGTGCTGTGTCTATAATTATTGGTGGCGGTTTTGGGATATATGTTGTGACCGAATGGCTGGATGGTGTGACCCACGTACCTCTGGCTATCTTAACAACCCTACTTATTATCATCGGATTCGAGATGCTGGTTTTCGGAATGATGAGCAATATGATTGTTTCACTTCATAGGGAAATGATGCATACAATCCAGCTGGAAAACAAAAAGAAATAACTTCAAACAAATCTGGAATAATCTTCTATTGCTGTTGATTTAGAAACCAATTTGTATCCATATATAAAATTGCTTTATAATTTTTTTTCAGTAATAAGACCACCATTTTAAACGGTAGATTAATTACGTCAAATGTCTTATAACATCAAACCACATATAACAATTGTTACCCGTTAGGCTCCTTATGTCTTGTAACGAATACAATTCTATATCAGTATATGTAAAGCCGACTGAGTTATGAATGAAACACAGTCGGTCAGGAAATTCCCAATTTAAATTCTGTCTGACGTACTCCAGCGACTAAAGTTCGTGGGGTTCTATGGTTAGCTGCTTTCAAGCCATTGCCACTTTAGGGACATCAGTGTTCCCTTTCAGCACATCACTTTCTGTACTGAATTGAACTATGTTTGGAGATAATGCAATATTGAAAGCTGAATTAACGTCTGCATGTTCAACGTGTCCGCAATCAAGACACTCAAAGTTTTTACCATTCCTGTTCCCTATATGACAGCACCTACTAAATGTTTGGGAGGTGTATTTTGGGTCGATATAAGCAATAGGTACTCTAGGCAACTTGGACTTATATTCTGTCATCTTTTGTAGCTGATAGAAAGACCAACTGTTCAAAGAGTATCGGAATGATCTGGAATGTTTTTTGTTGTTCCGTATGCCTTTTAGTTCTTCATACATCATATTTATGACATATATATATGTTTTTGATTAACTAAA
>JAFGOO010000008.1 GCA_016926455.1 Methanosarcinaceae archaeon
CATTCTGTTTTCATATTTTTTGCTTTTCTATTACAGATTTTTAAACAGCATTATTATTTATACGGCTATGGATGGAGCCAAGTATCATTTTGATTGTTCTATTCTGAAGGAATAGTCAACAGGAGATTTGAACTCTGGTCTTTTGAATTTTCCATACTATTAATGACATTCCGTGATATATGGAAAAGTGAACAGACGTTTTTCTATCTTATGCATTGTAATAACATGATAGGTGGAAAATAATACATTCTATAAAATCAATATATGGAAATTTTTTGTTTATTATAAATGTTAGCGGAAAGGAACGATGAAACCTATCTCTGCAATGTGGCTTCTTTTCACGATTCTGTTTGCATCTTTTGGCGTGCACCACCTTGTTCAGCTGAATCAGTCTTTTCCGCGATTTACATGGGTTTCATCTCAAAACCGAACTACTGAATTTTATAGCGGCGTTGCTATTGATGCACGCCAAAATCTCGACCGATTCGTAACTCAGTGGAATCAGTATATTGATAAACAAAATAGTTCTTCGCGCTGGCTAAACGGCATTGCTGCTGCGAGCTATTTCGTCACCTCCATTATCTCTTTTATTTCTATTGGCCATGAAAGCATAAAGCGTGGCATGAACCGCGTCTGCCATTATTGCTCCAAGACCAAAAAATCCATAAGATATAAAATCCGGCTCAAGATCCAACAGCGAGGTCGCAAGAAGAACGGTAACAGTCGGAACATAATACAGAAGCATGATTAGAACCAATGGACCCATTCCGTTGATATATAAAGTGGGGCACTCTTTAAAAATTTAATTGGCGATCAGAGTGATTGTGAAGGGATCATGTCTGCTGTTGACTGTTAATAATTTTTTTTTCAGTGTCCTTAGCATAGGATCCAGTCTCAAATCCTGAACAGTGAATAGATAGAATATCCAGGAATGCCATAAATAAGAGTAGACCTGAAGCGGTGAAGTGAAATATTAACCAACAGTCGACAAGAGCCTGAATCTCTTTCCTAGGCAAACATGATTATAGGGCAAGCTATGAACTTCATTGCAATCGATGTAGAGACAGCTAATGCCGATATGGCATCGATCTGCCAAATCGGTCTGGTAAAGTATGAAAATGGTACATTGTCAGATGCATGGAAAACATATGTTGATCCAGAGGATTACTTCGATAGCTTCAATGTATCTATCCATGGAATCGATGAATCTGTTGTTGAGGGTGCCCCAAAGTTCCCAGAATTAGCCGATACGCTAAGATCTTACCTTGAAGGTGCAGTAGTTGTTTGTCATACACACTTTGATCGGGTTGCGATAAACCAGATATGTCAAAGGTATGGCATTAGCGCTATAAATTGTATTTGGCTTGATTCGGCGCGTGTGGCTCGACGAACATGGGATGAGTTCGCGTGGAAAGGATATGGACTATATAACGTATGCCAAATCCTTGGATATGATTTCAAACATCATGATGCCTTGGAAGATGCAAAAGAAGCAGCGCATATTCTACTCAGTGCAAGCAGTAAAAGCGGCCTAGATATAGATGGTTTGCTAAAAAGAGTACGCCAGCCAATCGATCCAACAACGATCTGCTCAGGTTCAGCTATCAAACGCGATGGGAATCCAGAAGGAGCCTTTTATGGTGAAGTTCTTGTTTTTACTGGCGCCCTTGAAGTAACTCGGCGAGAAGCATCTGAAATAGCAGACTCACTTGGTTTCAAAGTAACATCTGGGGTAACAAAGGAAACCACATTTCTGGTGGTAGGTGACCAGGATATAAAGAAACTTGCAGGTCATGAGAAGAGTTCTAAACATAGAAAGGCGGAGAACCTCATTAAGAGCGGCATTCCTATACGCATTATCAAAGAAAGTGATTTCAAAGAACTGGCGAGATTGTCGTCAGAATGATTCTGACTTAAATTCTGAAAAGTTAATAGAGAAAATTTCTTGAAAGGTCAGACTCAAGAGCAGAGCTAAATAAGGTAAAGGAAAATAGCATTTTATTGTCCACAGCATACCTTACCCATTTTCAGGCGGAGAATAATGCAGTATATAAACCAATATATGGAAATTTTTCCATCTATTCTAATGTTCGATTGATAGAGAAATAAGAGGATGTCATGGGTTTTGACATAGAAGAAGCAGAGAAACTCCTATCTGAATGCGGTCGACGTTGTTGTATTTGTGGTCGGTTGCACCGTGTTCAGGTACACCACATTGAACCCGGAGACGACAATATAGAGAATGGTATTCCACTCTGTCCAAATTGCCATGATGAAGTTCATACAGCGTATTCCCCAGGCAGAACAACCCGAACATACAGCCCTGCCGAATTAAAACATCACCAGACTCGCACAATAGAACAAGTAAGACAATTTGCCGAGCAAAAAGATATTGTAGCAGGCCCATCTGCTAATATTACCGAATTTTCGAAATTTGCTAAATCACTCATCTTAGCATTAGAAAATTATAATGAGGGTTCTACGATGTTAGGCATTGAAGGGCCTGTAACCCAAATTGCTTATATTTCAGAGCTGTTAGGAATACCTGCTCCTATCGAAATCCAAACAATTCCTTATCCTGAAGGCGAAGTTGCACCTAATCCCTTTCTCCAAAATCGTTTTGAAGGTCATTGTGTGATTCGATTTCCCGATGGATCAGAGGAATCAGGGAAATGTGCTCATGTTTCTGGTATAGAATTACTTGTGGAAGCACGAGATTCAGCAATTGTTGCTCTTAGGCAATGGGTGATTGAGCTTGAGCTTAATTCTCGATATAATAAATAAGACATCGAACAATCGCATTAACGCAGACGAGGCTACCGCCTTGCGGGTTATGCACACGTTCGGCCCAAAGCCTTTTCAAACTATCGGATAATATAACACTGTAAAAAGGAAAACCATCTGATATCTATATGCTGGCGATAACCATTTTTTGTATTGCCTATTTTGGCATAGCCCTTGGGAAAATCCCGGGGCTTATTATTGATCGGGTAGGTGTTGCACTTCTTGGAGCCATTGCCATGATGGTTTTCGGCGTTGTTACGATA
>JAFGOO010000053.1 GCA_016926455.1 Methanosarcinaceae archaeon
AATAACCTTTTGACACCTTCGGAACGAGGGGAAGGGCTTGTGGACTTGTGAACGATGGTTCAAAGAATGAAGCAAGAAGCTCCATGCCTAAGCGTGGAGTAGTTCACTTTTATACACTTCGAAACTTGAATAGGTCATAATTACCTATAGGCACGAAAAGTTAATAAAGATTGTTTACTTATAAGTAATCAATGTTAAAATCATATACTGATACATAATTGTTATCATTGTGGACAGTATTAGACATAGACCATAATGCTACTATAAACATTCTTGATCTTGCCGTAGGAACTATGATATATACCTAGGGAGTTGAACCGTTGGGTTTGACAATTAAACAGGAGGCAACCTGTTTTAACGGGTGGTAGTTCAATGAGAATCTAATCTGGTGAAAAAATGGCAGATAAAAACCAGTCAACTTCTAGAAACAGGACACTCTTTGACCAGAAATGTATAACTTGCGGCACATGGATGAATATTACAGAGAGCAAAAGCAAAAAAGGTGCAGTTATTATCACCTATTTTTGTCCCGAATGTGGTCTTTCCTACACAGTTGAGGGATGAACAAAATGTCCGAATGGTCGCTGGAATATCTTTTGAAAACATATCCCAATGACTTTGAAAACCTTATAGCATATCTGTTCAGGCAAATGGGATATGAAGCAGATGTTACGCAGCAGTCCCGAGACGGGGGAATTGACATACAAATCCGGCTTGAACACTTTGGACTGTCTCATAGGTGGCTTTTGCAGGCAAAAAGATACTCTGAAGCTGTGGGTGTCAAGGAGATCCGGGAATATAGCAGCTTGCGTTACCGTGACAATGTGGATGGAGTGATAATTGTAACAACTGCTGGGTTTACCAGAGATGCACAGGAAGAAGCGTCACAACATAATGTAAAACTAATTGGTGGTGCTTTACTTGTTGAGATGCTTAATCATTATTGTCCTAATATGCAGGCTCAAGAGGAAAAAGGTATTGAGCATGAAAGGGTGCTATCAAATGCAAAATTGAATGGGGCTGTTCTAAAAAATGGAGAAAAAATACTTGCAACTGAATCTACTTTTATCGGTCAACGTAGGATTATGATTATTATAACTAATAAGAATATATTTTTCAAAAATGAGACTGGAGGTATACTCACAAGGAAATCCGAGATTTTCCGGCGTATTACCTTAAACGATATTATCGGTGTTCACGAAGAATCAAAACACTTTTTTCTAATAACCGGACCAAAAGATATCGACATTCTGCGAATACAGAAAAAAAAAAGTGATAATTTACTCAATGTTATCAAAAGATTGAAGGCAGATTATATGCGTGGAGAATATCTTTTGCGATCTGGTAGGGAAGGTTCAGGATTTCTGATCCTAACCAATAAACGATTGTTTATGACCGACCTTCGTGATAAGACCGAAAAAGAACTCATGATAAAGAACATCATCGGATCAGAGATTGTAAGTAAAGGATTATTCAAAATGCCGAAAATAGCTGTCCTTGAATCTGCAGATGGTATTAGGAAGCATGAGATTGAAGTTAATGACGCACAAGCATGGCAAAAGGTTATCGAAAATGCTGTGCGTGCAGTTTGAAAGGATGCAAGAACTACAAGGAACAAACCGTAAACTTTTAGATTGAAAAGAATCTCCGATATTGGTACACGGTTGTTTTCGAGGCATACAATCATGATTAAAACACGACTCAGAGATTTTCTCATAACAAAGGACGATTGGATTTTTGCAGTTGCTGATTATTTTCATCCTCAGGGCATCCGTTCAACGCTTCGATATGTTCCTGATGAATACGGTGAGCGTGAATGTAATGGCATAAGATATCGGAAATATGATTTTGATGATGCCTTTGATTTCATGCGCATAAAACGTCCTCAATGGGTTCAGGATGTACACGTTGTACCTGAGAACCAAGTTAAGCAGATACTTCATCCTCCTGACAGCATACCGGAACTTTTCAGAAAAGACCATCGGATCGCTGCCATCGTTGGATTATTGCAGGGCGCAGGAATTCCAGTATCACACATGGGAGTTACAGGCTCTTTACTTGCCGGACTTCAGAACGAGACGTCAGATATTGATTTTGTTGTATATGGCAGTGCTTGGTTTGACGCGCGCGACGCGGTCTCGGTAGCAAAATCAAAAAGTAGCATCGTAGAGGATATTAGTGAAGAGATGTGGCAACGCATATACAACAAACGTATTCCTGAAATCTCTTTTGACGAATTTATACTGCATGAGCAGCGGAAAGGTAATCGAGGCATGTTGGAGGGCACATATTTTGACCTTCTGTTCGTGCGTGACTGGGAACAAATCAATGAACCCATGATGCGCGGTGAAGACATCGGGACCGCGAAAATCGAAGCTACAGTGACAAATGCGGATTTTGCTTTTGATAGCCCTTCAGTGTACAAAGTCGACCATGAAAGAATTGATTATGTACTTTCCTATACCCATACCTATGCAGGGCAGGCGCTTGTGGGAGAAGTGATAGAGGCGCAGGGTGTGGTCGAGCAGGTTGGTGATATATGCCGACTTGTCGTGGGCACCTCACGTGAACCTAAAGGTGAGTGGATCCGTTCACTTACGCTGCTCGAAGAATACGGCTATATTTAACTTTTAAGCCGAGAAGTCCCCTTTCGTAAGATGGGGGATGAGAGGCTTAATATCCCAACACAACATTAGTATGTTC
>JAFGOO010000054.1 GCA_016926455.1 Methanosarcinaceae archaeon
ATCAATACATGCTCGCCCAGTTCGTATTTGATGTGCAGCTGGTATCCCTTCTCTGCAAATGGTACCCACAATTTCTGGGCAAGGGTTTTTAGGTCTGTCTTTGGTATGCCGTAAAAAAACATGGAATCATTTTCATACGCTATTTCGTATACCCTGAAAACCGATCCTACTTGCCTGTACAACTCTTTAATTTCTTCCTCTGGGATTGGTACACTGCTATTTTGTGGTTCGTTTTTGGTGTTTTCTGACATTGTCCGTTATCATCCTTTATTCACGCTTACTTGCTCAGGAATTCAACATAACCGTTGATGCTATCAATTTTTACCATGTCTCCGTCCTTCAGGAAGTCGAATGGGTTTACTTCCAGCTTATCCACGAGAGGAATGCCGGATATGATGGCACCGACAGCAACGATGGGATCTGAATCGATATTAATCATTGCAGATGGTGCAACCCCGTTTTTGCTCAATTGGTACAGGACATATGAGCCGACAGTCGAACCCTTTCCATGCGGAAATACCAGCACCTTATCCTTTATGGACTTTCCGAACAGTTCATGTCCCTCATCCACAATAACACCGCTCTTAGGGTCAACGTTGCCAAGGAACGAAATGGTGTCATGGGTAAGGATGACATTGCCTTCTGCAATGCCCCTAGAAATAATGCGGCATTTAATCTTTATTTGAATCACCAGCCTCTTTGATGCAGTCCTCTATGCTTCCGAATTTCGCTTCCAACCTGCACATACTCGGTACGTATGTAAGGGCCTTACCCGAATCCACCATCATTAGCTTGTAATTCTCACTTGCAGGCGACACTACCATACATGTATCGCATACCACCATTGCCCCACTTTTCTCAATAGTGCTCACAAGGTGGGGATAGCTAGATGCCACTTCACGAGAGGTGCATACCCACATCTCTTTTTCGATCGTTTTTCCTTTCAACAGTCTGGCAATATGAGCAAGTTCATCGGACGAGCAGTGCGGGCATCCAAGTGCTATAATTTCGTTTTCACAACTCATCGCATCTTTTCTATTCTCATAAACTTCTTTTATCTGGCTTTCCTCTATTACGATGTTTTCATCAGGAGGTTCAAACACTGTCTTTCGAGCCTCAGGTGTTACATTGTCTACATGATAGAGGGCAACAGCCCCGGATGCTGCCATGGCTGCGCCAAGAGCTTTCAACTCATCCCCACATGGTTCGTTTTTGAGAAAGAACAAAGGGACCCTGTTACCCACAGACATGCCTGCTAGATATCCAAGAGCACCGTAATTTGAACCTGATAGTTCGCATTCTACCGTTACCGAGACAGTTGGTTTTCGGTTCTCATCCAGATGATAACCATAATTTGCGGTTTTCCCGATGAGTGCTGCAGAGAGTGCGGAGGGACCTCCTTCCCTGTTTGTCCTTGCACCTATCACCGAGTTTGCATAGGATACAGCAGAGGATTCGCTCCATGCCAGATGGTCTCCATAGCGGGCTGTAAAACCTTCGAGATAGTAAGGAGTACAGGTGCATTTTGTGTCCACACCAAGCTTCTCATATGCCTTTATGATCTCATGCTGCTTTTTCGCAAATTTCGGTGAAACACCCATATCCTGCCAGCGCTTAAGGTCCATTCCAGCAGGATTCAGGATGGCGGGTACCTTCACTTTGCCGCTTAGGTCTGATATCCACTCAAGACCCGCATCGCCTATGGTCTTATACGAAACCCCGGCTATCTGCGCACTTTTTATGGGAATGAGACTGTCAGCGCCAAATATGTTTCCGAGTGCCATCAGTATCTCGATGGCTTTCTGTAGCGTTTCGCCGTATTCACCGTTTAAGGTTTTCTCTTCTTCTTTTGTGAGATGCATGCAACTCCTGCCTTGCTTTTAAGATTCAACTTACTCCGGCATTTTTGCACGCTCGAATTTTTCGGCCTCTTTCAACACCTTGGTGGCATCGATACCTACCTTGGTGGTGGTTCCGTCAAGTGCGCCCCTTGGGTCAAGTGAACTTCCGCGAACGTTTGGAATGACCAGGATGTCGGAGTCGCCCTTAAGGCGGGTCGCAATTGCAAATTCGACATCCTTAGGATCGAATATATCAATATCATCGTCCACCACGACCACGTGTTTTAAGCTGGTGTGCGCCGCAAAGGCTGCCATTATAGCATTTTTCCCGTCACCTTCGGTCTGTTTTTCTATCTGGACAATTGCATGCATGTAGCAACATCCCCCTTCTGTGAGAACCACGTTTTTGACGGTTGTGACTTCGCCTACTGCATTGTATATCTTCGGTTCGTATGGCACCCCCATCATGAGAAGATGTTCACCACCTGCTGGCAGTATCCCGTGGTATATGGGGTCCTTCCTGTGCAAGACCCTTGTGATATGGATAACAGGTTCCCTACGCACAAGGTCATACGTCCCAGTGATATCAACAAAGGGACCCTCATCCGCTCGTTCAACCGGATCGATGTATCCTTCTAGCACGATCTCTGCATGCGGCACCTTGACACCGTTTTCACAACTGAACAGTTCAACTGGACTGCCACGTAGTGCGGCTGCATATTCGAACTCCTTGCCGGCTGGTACCCGGGTGGTCGATGCGAATGTGACAGCAGGGTCTGCCCCAATGACGATTGCAACAGGCAGATGTTCACCGTTCTCTGATGCTTTTTTATGAAGAAGATATGTGTGTCTTGGAGGCACCAGACGTGCAGCCAACTTATCCTTTCCAATGAGCATCAGACGGTGTATTGATGCATTCGTGCTGCCTTCGTACTCGCAGACAACGATGCCGCCTGTGATATACGCTCCACCGTCGCGTTCAAAATGTGTCATTATTGGGAGGTCTGTCAGGTCAACCCCCGTTTCAACGACCTCCTTTGTCGGAGAATACTCAACAATCCTGACCTCACCAGCAGGTGCAACGGCAGCGAGCCGCTGAATGATCTCTTCTTTTGGAACATCGAGCATGACTGCTAGTTCGTCCCTGGACCCCAGAAGGTTCATAATGGCTTTCTTCCCGTTAACATCGTGGAACAGGACAGGTGTGCCGGTTTTTTTTGCGATATTTGGTGCCTCGAATTCTGGTGATATTGGATGCGTAATCTCGACCAGTTTTCCGCTGGCCCTGAGTTGATTAATAAAATGCCTGAACTTCATTGTATCAGGTATATTAAAAGGGGTAAGCCGATAAATACATTATCCATTATTACTGGGTTGGGCTATTTTATAAAAAGAGATCTGAAATCTTAAATTATGGGCCGATTATATAGAATCTTGTAGATATATTTATGTTAATCATCAGTATGAATTATTATGACTAAATTAACCACTTCTGATCAGATATTTTTGGGCTTGATCCTGCTGATGATACTTGGGAAAACCACTTGGGAATATTTTAATGTTACTCATCCCATCGTACAAGAATGGACTGGTTCATGGTCAGCAATTATTGCAGTGTCGATTGTAGGATTCATTTGCATAAAGCTTGCTGGGAAAGCAGGCTTCCCGGATATATGGGATAAAAGTATCTCGAACAAACATAGAGTAGCGATTCCAATTATTCTGGGAATTGGTTTTTCCACGATAGAAATAGTTGTTGGCTTAGCTCTGCAATTACCTAATATACATGTGGCATTTCCTAATTCAATTCCTGTTTATTTGAGCGGTGGCATATTTCTTGAAATACTCTATCATCTCATCCCTGTAGTAATCCTCACTTGGCTGATGTCAAGTGTCATCCTAAAAGGAGAGCGGGAAACAGAGGTCTTCATATTAGTTGCTATTTTTGCAAGTTTGTTGGAACCAACTATGCAAATAATGGGCATGTGTCAGATGGGAATGCTTAAAAACATGATCTTCGCAGGTGGGATGTTCATTTTCATATTTGCGGGCAACATGGTCCCTATCACACTTTTCCGAAAATATGGATTCTTATCACCTGTGGTTTGGCGTCTTGCAGATTATAGTATCTGGCACGTTATATGGCCTATGATCTATTATTGATGGTCAAATCCTGAATCAAATTTCTGAGAACCCAAGAGAGATTGGAATTAAAAATAGGAGTGTATAGGCTTATTTGAAGATAAAATCAAAAAATGGATTTTGAATTTTAAGATTAAATTGTTTGTTGGTGTATAAAGTTAGAGAATAATCAAAAATCTCTACGGCATTTGTAAATTAATTAAATATTCAGAGTTCAGTTTTTTTGACGTTGCTTATATCCCCTCAACCAAACACGTCTTTCAAGATTCAAATCTCATATAAGTGAGCACTTCTATCACTTAAGTGATAGGAATCTATCCATTTTACGACTAATTGGGTGTAGGGTTAAGAGAAAACCCATGTTCTTTAGATATGGGATGAAACCCCTCCTTTTAGTTAATCAAAAACATATATATATGTCATAAATATGATGTATGAAGAAC
>JAFGOO010000055.1 GCA_016926455.1 Methanosarcinaceae archaeon
ACACTCAACTCTCCGGTTGATTGCCTCTGTGATTTCACTTATAACTTCATCTGGCAGCATAGAGGTGAAGAACTTGATCCGAACGAAGTTATTCCATCTCAGGTTGATACCGATCATACCTACCACCAGCTTGTAGAAGCACTGGTAGACGGAGATGATCTGCACATATCTGGTCTCGTTGGAAAGCGATTTGCTTCCAGTATGGGAGTAGATCTTATCTACTTCGGGGGAAACGGTAAGTCTCTTTCGACAGGTTCAGTTTTCGTTGACGGAGATATAGGCACAAGGGCAGGTATCAGTATGGTCAGCGGGGAGATCTATGTAAGTGGTACGGTTGCAGAGCCAATGGGCAACATCGTCGAGGTTGTGTCCGATAAGGATGGGTACCACAAATTTATTTCCATAACCGCTATCATGCAGGATGGTAATAATGTTGATTTTGCAGATAAACGAAATTTTTTTGATGGTAGTACACTCACACTCGCTGATGGGATCGTACGTGATACAGTAGCTGCGCGGCTTGATGTGGATTCCGTGATCATTGTTGATGGTGATGTGGACCTGAGCACCGGCATCTTGATGAAGAAAGGCAAGGTAATCGTTGAAGGGAACGCAGGTATGAATACCGGTGTGCTCTTAGATGGCGGAAGGATCGTAATAAAAGGGAACGTGGGAGAGTTTGCAGGTACTGATATGCGAAATGGTGTACTTCTTATCGGCGGAAGGGCGCAGGGATATCTTGGAGCCAACATGAAAGGCGGCAGCATCTATGTGAAAGGAAACGTAAAGATCATTCCGCCCGCGAAGCTGGGAATGGTGGATGACATTAGAATGTTGCAGAAGGAACTCGGGGTTGACAGAATGGCTGCAATGATGTACAGGAAAGTGAGCCTTTGATGTTACCGTTCACTCATACCTGAGAGCATCCAGAGGTCGCATGTTGGATGCCTTCCATGCAGGATACATCCCGCCAGCAAGGCTTGTGACGATTCCGAATGTCACACCTGCAACTATATACATGATACTGGACGGTGCAAAAAGATAGGATGCCTCTTTCAATATCAGGATATTAACCACAAATCCGCCCCCGAAACTTAGAACTCCTCCGATAAGGCTTGCGGCAACGCCAATTATAAGTGCCTCCATCATGAACATTTTCAGTATCTCTTTTCTTGAGGCACCAACCGCTTTCATAATTCCAATCTCCTTTGTGCGCTCCATGGTGGACATTAGCATAACGTTCAGGATACTCACACCTGCCACAAGGAGCGAGATCGAACCTATGCCTATAAGGAACAGCGATATCGAATTGAAAATGTCGTCAATGCTCTTCAATATGGAACCTGTGACAAGTACGGTAACGACATCCTCTTTTTTATTGAGACGCTCTTCTATGGACCCAGCTACCGTCTCAACATAATCGAGATCTTTAACTTTCACGATGACGAGGTTATAACCGTCATCCACATCTTCATACAATTTCTTATATGCCTCTGGAGTGATGAACGTGGCCCCGTCCGGATTGAGAGCAAGCCCAAAGCCACTCTCTTTGAGTATCCCCACTACTCTGAACTGTGAGTCCTTGACCGTGAGCCTGCTGCCTAATTTCAGGTCTAGGTTTTCAGCGAGGTTAGCACCTATTACACAATCCTTAGAACCGCTTCTCAAAAAATACCCTTCCTCTAATTCCACTAGTTGATAGAGACCATCTTTCTCGAGACCATACACATTCGTGAAGATGGACTCACTTTTATATTCGGCCTTTGCCACATTGGAGAGGATCGGAATGATATACTCAATGTCCCCAACCTTGTATAATTCATCGACCTGTTTTTCGGTAATAACAGATTCACCATAGCTAGGATAGACAACAATTTCATTCCCCACATCCCCAAGAGACCCGGCAACAGATAGCTTCAAGCTGTTCCCAAGTATGCCCATTGATGATATTGCAATTACACCGATGATGATTCCGATAGCTGCAAGAATGGTACGGACGGTATGCCTTTTCAGGTTCCGTTTTGCAAGTTCGACATACATGTTACTGCTAATCGTTTTCACCAGATTCATGGTATATCTCACCATCCTGTAGTCTGATAGTCGTATTCGAATATTCCGCAAGTCTTTGATCATGTGTTACTACGATCACGGTTGTACCCTTTGAGTTGAGATCCTCCAGCAATTTCATGATGCTTTCTCCCGTCTTTGTATCCAGGTTCCCGGTAGGCTCATCCGCAAGAATGATCGTTGGATTATTTGCAAGGGCACGTGCGATTGCTACCCTCTGCTGCTGTCCACCTGAAAGTTCATTTGGTCTGTGATCAGCGTATTCAATTTCAAGATTCGATTGGTTGAACAGGGAGAGTGCCTTCTTCCGCCGTGCAGCGGCATCCATTCTGCTGAAGATCATTGGCATCTCCACATTTTCAATTGCTGTCAGTGTCTGTATCAGGTTGAACTGCTGGAAGATGAAGCCGATATTATCCCTGCGCAGTGTTGTCAGTTCATCATCGCTTAATGTCGAAACATCGGTGCCGTTTATCCTGACAATCCCCTCGCTCGGCAGGTCAAGACAGCCAACCATGTTAAGGAGTGTTGATTTGCCTGAGCCTGATGGACCCATAATGGTTACGAAATCACCTTTTTTGATCGTCAGGTTTACTCCATTAAGTGCATATATCTCATTAGAACCCAGAGTATAGACCTTGGTGACATTTTGTAGATCAACTATCGAATCCGGCATAAAAGCACCTACTCGGGTTTAATCTTACGCTTTTTCCATGAGTATCCGATAATGCCGATTATTACAATGGTAGCAAGTCCGATAACAATTAGTATAGTGGTCGAAATGCCTGTTTCACTGCCTCGGGCCGCAGAGTCGTCATCTTCAAGGATTATCGATTCAGTGAGGGAACTATAGGAATTATCGGTATTTCTGAATTCGATTAGGACAGGAACGCTTTTGATCTCCCCGGATGTTATGAGGGCAGATAGTTCAAAACTGCTGAAATCATCAGCTTCAAGTGTGCCTACAAAATAGTTTGCATATGGTTGTACAGGTTCTATGCTATCTGACCTTATGGCTGATATCACGACATTTTTTGCATCCGTTGTACCCACATTGTTAATATCGCCATTAATCGTATATCTGTTTCCTATACGCTCAATTTCGATGCCTGTCAGAATTAACGGCGACTGCCTGATAACATTTATGGTCATATCGGCATCGTTGCATTGATGTAGGTTATCGCCATTGAAATATGATGCTGAGATGGAGATTTCCTTTATCCCCTCTGCCGATTCCAGAGTGTTCAGAGTGAATTTTGCAGTGGATTTGTTTCCTGCATTTATGGTCCCAATAAACACCTCCGACGGGGTGAAGGTCACATCGTTCCCATCCGGCAATATAATAACACCGGATACATTATTCGAACGCATATTGACAATATCCACAGTAACGGTGGATATCTCATTCATCAAGGTTGTGGGGAGGTTCGAAACGATGATTTTTAAGCCTCTATTATCAATTTTTACAGGAACCTTGTAATTCATGTCATACATGTCACTCCCACCGACCAACTCAAAGTTCAGGAAATGAACACCTTCCGATGCCTCCTCTGCAGCTTTGATATTAAAGGTCAATTGCAGGGTGTCGCCAGGTCCCATAAGTCCAATATCCGTATAGCCGCTGTCCAGAATCTCTATGCTGTCGTCTCCGAGAAGGGTGGCACTGACTATGTACGCGTTCATGTCAAAGGTCTCGTTGTCTTCGCGAACATATATCTCACCGGTTGCCATATTCTCAAGAATTATTACAATCGTACCTGTATCACCCGGTAGAAATGTGGCAGGTTCAACCTCATAACTAACAGCAAGCGTTGGCCTTACTGTGGTATCCCCTGCAGCAGGAGCTATGAACGTAAGCATCAGTACTAGGATTACGGCTAATTTAAGAAATGAAGTCACGTCAATGTACCAATTAAATTGTAAACGCTATATGCAATGAATAAACCTATTGGGATGCCAACAGTAAGTAGAGCGTGTTTGCTTGACAGGTTTCGGGCGTGTAGAAGTGCGAATATCCATATGTTTGCGCTCCATATAGTGAAGATAATTCCTATTATCGATGATGCCTGAATCAAAGGGTTTGATAAAATCATTTCCTGGAGGAGTTCTGGGTTATCAATTGAAAACTCAATTGCAGGAAAAGCCTGTATCATTGCCACCAAGCTAATTAGAGAACCCACAATGGTGGGAATAAAGCCATATGCCACGAATTCAAGAACACGTTTGAAGGGACCTTCACCACTAAAAGCACTCGATATCAGGTAGAAAATACCTGCATACAAAAGCCACTGGATAAAAGCAACAACAATGGCACTGAACGCACCAACTATCCCTCCAATCGATGCAAAGGATGCTGCCTCCTCTGGAAGTCCTGCTATGACTTTTTGAAGCATTATAAATGCACTTGCTGCGCCAACAAGCCCGACAACAAGGATGATTGCAGCAGGTATTCTCAGGTCGATATCTTTCCCCATCCTTTTTTCAAAGAATTGGTCCGGATTTGTAAGAACATCTAATATACTTGTCATCATTTTATACCCCTTATATTATTTAATTATGTCTATATTAGTATTCGATTTTAATACGTTTAATTCCTATTTTACTGTTTTTGCGAGAACTGTTGCTCTTTGATAGGATGATAATACTAAAACCTATCCCATGTAAGTATCCCAGATCAGGTCGAGATGACAGGAGATTTACAATCAATTTTTATATCTTGAACATAAATTGGGCAAAACCAAGTCAATTCCGGTCAAAAAATGACGAAAATCCTACTCCCTACTGATGGTTCAGAATATTCCAGCAACGCTGCAAAAGTGGCTGGCACGATTGCCTGTAAGCATAATTCTGAGATTTTAGTTCTTCATGTGGTGACAGATACGGGTGTCGGAAGAAAGACATGGCAAAATGAGGGTGCAGAAAGTATCATCTCATCCATCTTAACTATTTTGAAGGGGCTGGGATGTGAAGAAGAACGGATAGAATCCATTGTTGAAGACGGGAATGCTTCGGACAAGATCGTGGAAGTCGCAAAACAACACAATGTTGACAGGATCATCATGGGAACACGTGGCAAAAGTGGGTTTAAGAAAATAGTGGGTTCTGTCACAGAAAAAGTACTACAGAAATCCGATGTTCTGGTTCTGGTTGTACCGCCCAACTATAAAGCATGAGCCTACCATTTAAAACATTTAAAATTTTCGGGGACTACTACAAAACCTTCTAATGATATCTTTTCCAGCTTTGACATCATCCATTGAGAACACTTCAAGATTATATATCCCACGATAACCTGACATCATATTAAGGATTGAGAAATCAACTGTTCCACTACCGGGTGCCATATGCTGGTCTCCTGCATACTCATTTGTCCAGTGTCCACCGTTATCGTGAAGATGCATGTGGACTACAAATTTTAAAACAGTTTCAGTGAAATCTAGTAACTTTCTAGAATCAGCACCGCAGGTTAGGTTTGCGTGTCCTATGTCATAGGTAACACCAAGATTTGGAGAATCCACTTCGTCAACAGCTTTTATCAGTTCGTCAGCATTGCAGCAAAGATTTCCATGGTCGGTTCCTTCCTTGTTCTCAAGCCCAAGCATGACTCCATAATCATCAGCTATTGATGCAAGTAATTTCAGATTTCCCACCATCTTTGAAAATGATGCTTCATGGTTACTATTATTTATTCTCCCAGGGTGCACCACTACAACCTTTGAATCTAGCCGGTTTGCAAGTTCGATAGATTCTCCCATCAACCTGAACTGTGCGCCTTCCATATTTGCAGTGTCTATTACCAGTTCAGAGGGGTATGTCGAGACATCGGCAAAATAAGGCGCGTGGATGGATGTAACAAGATTGGAGGTAGACAATTCGTCAAGAATCTTGTTTAACCTGTTCACCTGAAGTTCCATTCCTTCATAAATGCCAAGCTTTGGGATGTAAAGTTCAACAGATTGTACCTGTTCTTTGAGTTCCGGAATTGAACCCGCAAATGATGACGCTCCGATAATCACAATGATAGAGAACGTCAGGTAGATGTAATAATTGTTTTGGTCTTTTTCAACCTAATACCAAAAATCTTATTTAATTTCTCTGAATATCAATAGGAAATGAAACTATACGTACCCCATGTTGGACATCTAGAAGGGCTTGAAGAACTGCTGGCAGGTTCAAATGACATCTATGCTGTCTATATGGCCGGGTCTCCCGATCATGTAGGAACAGGGAGGACAAACCTCAGTGCACCGAAACTTGAGGATATCGCGATCCAGACCGAGTACGCACACGAGAAAGGAGTAAAACTTGAAGTCATACTGAACAGTTCCTGTATGGGTGGGCAGCACCTATCCCCTGAAGGTTACCGGATGATCAACTGGTATTTTGACAAATTGAACAATATCGGTATCGATTCAATAACTGTTGCTGACCCCTATCTTGTAGAGATGCTTGCAAGGGACTATGAAATGGAAGTAGTTGTATCGGTCCTTTCATTTGTAGACTCGCCGCAAAAGGCCGAGTTTTATGAACAACTGGGTGCGGATACGATTGTCGTTGATTCTGCAGTTAACCGCCATTTTGATAAACTGGAAGCAATCAAGGAATCAACATCATGTAACCTAAAATTGCTTGTGAATGAAGGATGTCTTTACCAGTGTCCCTTCAGGTACGCCCACTTTAACTTTTTCTCCCATGCAAACGGACCCGGGCCAAAACCAAACGTTGTTGACGATTATTATTATTACAAGTGCCTTTCATTCAGAATACGAAATCCTGAATTGATCCTCAAATCCCCGTGGATCAGGCCCGAAGACATCAAAGAGTACAAGCATATTACAGATACATTCAAAATAGGTGGAAGAACTCATTTCGTAAATTGGATACTTAACCTTGTCAATGCATATGCGAACGAGAGTTATGAAGGCAATCTAATGGATCTGTTGGACTGCCCGAAGGATCTGAAGGACCTGTTCTACATTTCAAACAAAGAACTTGAAGGTGCACTTTCACAGTGGAAACAATGCGAGAAGGTTTGTAGTAGATGCGGCTATTGCAAACGTTTGGCAGATAAGGTAACACAGGTGTATTCCACAGAGGGTACCGAAGAATTCTTGATACAATTATCTTGCATAGGAGAATAAAAATGACATTGACTGAGGAATTATTAATAGCACGTGGAGAACTTGAGAACAATCTCAGGAACCTGCTTGGAATACCTGTATTTTTGATAGAGATGGACGGGTTTGCACTGCCCTGTGGGTGCAGTGGAGCAACGATAAACATTCGCGGACTTCAGGTCGATGATCTGGAAATATTCGAAGAGCAGATTCTTAAATATCTGAACAATGCTGCTGAAAATCTTGAAATTGAGCCATCATTTATCTTTGCACGGCTGATTCCCGGAACCTCTGAAGTGGCATCATTGAACATACGTATGCTGTGCAACAGATGTTATATGGATTTTGCAAGGGGAAGCGGCAAACAACCACGACCCGATATTTATATCCTCCGATTCGATCGCAGGACATAATTTTCCCCTAATATCGAGTTAATTTTTATTTTCTGGAAGATACAGTATCAAGAGCATTGATTTACTATTTTTTCTATAAATAAGAACAAATTATTTTTATCACGTCGAATTTTTTTTTCACATCGATTTCGAAAGGTTTATGAATGATTTAGAATAATGCAGAACAGTTGACGTTAGTATCATTTAATATTTAAATGAATATTTAAATGGTATAACTGAGTGATAGGAAAAAAGTGCTTAAGTATTTTTAGCACTGGCATAACTGTTAACGATGTTATAAAACAAAGTTAAGAAGGAGGAAAATCAATGGAACCACTCATAAGCATGGGTGTAGTAGCACTAATGGGTGCGGCCGCGACAATCGCTGGCGCTTCGGAGGACCTTGAATCCGATGTAGGATCACAGAGTAACCCGAACTCCCAGGTGCAACTGGCACCCCAGATGATGTATCCACATAGAATATATAACAAAGCTGTTTCTGGCGAACCACCGTCGAATGCACTTATGTGCGCAATTGGCGGTACGGTTGCTATGGTTTTGATGACTGGAGCCAATATGTCCCCGCTTTTTGCGATTACATTCGGTGCTCTCATTGCTGCAATGGTACATGGTACATTCGCTGTGACTTCATTTTTAGGCAGACCAACAAGCCAGAAACGTTTCAAACAACCGGTATATCTTGATGTATTGACATCACACACGCCTGTGATCATGGGATATTCGTTTATCACAACATTCTGTGTTGTTGTTGTATCGTATCTCATGGTCGCTGTACTCGGACACCCCTTCCCACTGCCACTTATAGCATTTATCTGGGGAATCACAATCGGTGCGATCGGCTCGTCTACCGGTGATGTCCACTATGGTGCAGAGCGCGAGTTCCAGGCCTTTGAGTTCGGTTCAGGTTTGAACGCTGCAAACTCTGGTAATATTGTCAGAAAAGGTGAATCTGGTTTGAGAAACAGTATTGACAATTCCTGGTTCTGCGCAAAATTCGGCGGACCAGTCACAGGAATTGCATTCGGTATGACGGTATTCTTAAGCGCATGGATTACAACGGTATTTGACCCCGCAAAAGGCGCCGCAGTGGGCTGGCTTTCAATCATTGTGGGAGTAATTATGGTAGTTATTATGATTATATGGAACAGGAAGATCGAAGTTGCGGCACGCAACGCATTTGGTCCATATAAAGAAGATAAAATGGAAGAAGAGGTGGCGGCATGATCGATATCATAGGGATACTGCTAGCTAACATCATGTGGGTGATATTGATCACTCTCGGTGGAATGCTGATCTCATGGAGTGTCCATTTCGTTCCTGTGGGTGGTGCACCTGCTGCAATGGCACAGGCAACTGGTATCGGAACCGGTACAGTCCAGCTGGCTGCCGGTGCAGGCTTAACAGGACTGGTAACTGCTGGTGCCGTGATGAACGTCACAGATAACCTTTTGCTCATTCTTGCATCAGGTGCTGTTGGTGCCATGATAATGATGGGATGTACTATGATTGTCGGTACTTGGGTGTACGTCTATGGAGTCGGATGCGTACCAGCATCTGCAAAAGTCAAATATGACCCGATCACAAAAGACAGACAGGATCTCTATGTTTCACAGGGT
>JAFGOO010000056.1 GCA_016926455.1 Methanosarcinaceae archaeon
AGTAGTAAAGGAAGTATTCAAAGCTGGAAAGCTTCTCGTAACTACTGTGGAAAGAGTCAATGTAAAGATGTTGATGACAGCTTTTTGCTTTAATTTACATCAAATGAGGACGCTAAAATCCAAAGGAACTATTTAAGATAGCGAAAGCTATCTTAAAAATAACAATATATTGAAGAAAAAGATGGAAAAGAGATCGAATAAAGGTCAAATATCAAACAGGAAAAGACTAGATTGTTTTTCAAAATAAAAATTAAGGGTTAATCAGAATTCTCTAAAATTTAAGTGGGTAACTTCAGATAAAAAAACAATTTTACAGGGGTATAAAAAATTTATAGTGCTCCGGCCGGGATTCGAACCCGAGTCTTCGGCTCGAAAGGCCGGAATGATTGGCCGGACTACACTACCGGAGCACAATGAAGCATTCGATGTGAAGCGACCCCTATAAGACACATACCGTTATTAAGCTTTCGCATGAATCATTTTTAAGCTAATTCTTCATTATCCATCAAAAAGTATACCCATGCAGAAAGTTTGGTGCAATATTCAGGTTGGCACGCATCCCTGCAGCCAGCACATGGAGAGAACATCTCTCCTGCCAGAAGCAATTCAAAGGCTGGTTTTTCCTCCTCTGAAATCTTCAGTAGGTATGTCCTTGCACCGTTTGAAACCGCAGGCTCGCGTATAATCAATTCATCTTTTAATAATTTAGCCACAATCCTTGAACATTTCCGGCTGTCGATCTTCATCTCTTTCCAGAGTTCATTCTGAAAAACACCTTCCTTGTGTCCATGAATGAGGCTTAAAGCCATTTCTTCCAGTTCCATGATAATTTCCGCAACAACATAAATCTTAATCTTCTACGGGAATAATAAGGATTACATTATTTCCTCTTAAGACTACGGATCCGAGTGAACGCAGACGCTCACCATCTAAGATTTCAGTGGCATCCATCAAATGGAGGTTCAGATAATCATCTACACTTTTGAGAGTGCCTTCAAGTATATGCTGGTCTCCTTTCATCTCCACTTGGATTTTTGATCCTACCAATTTCTGAACTTTTTTATTTGGGAACAAAACAATATCCTCACAGTTACATTATTATAAATTAAGGTCTTCACAGTCAAATATCAGGAAGACTAAACTATAAAGTCTCATATCATAAGGCTCTATATATAGCCTTGTATCTCGGAACTATCCTTCATGGATTTAGCTTCACGATTCGCCTGTAACATCGGCGGTTTGGCGATTGGTCCATACACATTTTCATATTCCTTAATATGCTGGTTAAGCCATCTGGTTAGTTCCATTGCAGCAAGTGGTGAAAGTATTATTTCAGTTTCAATCCGTCTCTGGATGACCTGTAAATCAGTTCTTTCCACAAATGTCTTTGGGGTATCATTATAAAAGCCAATCCGAAAATCATAGGGGCTATGTCCTCCCACGGCACCGATAGCGTATACTTGTTTGAAATCGTCTGGTTTATAAAACTCGATTCTGACTTTCCTCTTCACATTTGTCTCTTCAATTTTATCGGTCATGCTTATTTGCCCTCGACTCCTGATTAAATCTGTATTGTGTCAACATCGCTTTAATATGTTTTGATATGTTGCTGAATTTAGCGTCATCTCTATTTCGCTCATCCTTCAACAAGTTTTCTTAACTGGCGTGCCTTGTAAACGATATCTTTTTTAGAATATGCATTTGCAATCATTCCCACTGCTTCAAGGTTCCGAACGACGTTATCCAGATATCCGAAGATATCTCCTGGGTATGCAGTTATTCCATACATATCCTCCAGTCTCTTTACGATTCTTTCGGGTTCGTGACCGTCGGTTCGAAGTGTTATTATCCTTTCCGAGAACTTATGCTCCGGACAGCCACAATATGGCATATCCTTACACCTGCATGTCAAGAACTCATCCGCAAAATCGAACAGCTGGTTCTGTAGTTTCACATCAAGTTTTGAGATGTTCTCGCCCTCGAAAATTATATCAATCGAACCACCTTGAAATACTCGGGAAGGCATATTGATTTTTAGAGCTGTGGATATCTGTGCTGCGTATTTAAAGTATGCAGCATCGAAAAATTCAAGATTGGTGACAATATCAATCGGATCGTGGTCTGAAAGTACTGCATCTCTTATCAAGAACGCCTTTGATACGGATAAGAAGTGCCCGGCTGCAATGCTCCCGAATCTTGTAAGTGCAATCTTGTCTCCCTTTTGCTGCATAAACTTATATTTCTTCAACCTCGCAAGAAGTTCGTCAAGATCATAGTTCCCAAGCATAGTTTCATGGATGGTTGCAATATCTCTTCTTGACGAAGTCACAGCAGCAGATGCAAGGATTTCTTCCATCTGCTCCTCCTGTCCATATTCGATATCTTTATGCACCATCTGGCCTTTCAATAGTCTGACAGCGATTTCGTCTTCAGAACCTGTCTGGTCGCTAGTATATTTCTTGTTAGGGACAGCCAGGAGCACAGCCCTTCCCCTGTCATGATAATCCGGTCTTCCCGCCCGTCCCAGCATCTGTAAGAACTCCTGCATTGAAAGCCAGTCAATTCCCATGGCAAGGGATTCAAAAATTATCTGGGATGCTGGAAAATCAACACCTGCTGCAAGTGCAGCCGTAGTAACGACAACAGGAAGCTGACCTTTTAAAAAACGAGTTTCCACTTTTTTCCGTTCATGATGTGTAAGACCAGCATGGTAAGGTGCTGAGGACATAGGGATGGTCTCTGATATACGATGGCAGTTCCGTCTTGAATTGGTAAAAATAATCGTCTGTCCCCTGTGCCCTTTAGAAGAGACCATATCGTATTCTTCTCTAATGAGTTTTGTGATCAGCCCGTTCTTATCGTGTTCCTGACAGAACACAAGATGGCGCTCTATGGGGACCGGGCGGTATTCGTACTCAATGAGGTCTGCACCGAGTTTTCGAGCAAGAAGTCTGGGTTTTGCAACCGTTGCAGAAAGGTAGATGAACTGGGCATCAGAAGCAATATATTTTAACCGCCCGATCACCCCGTCCAGCCTGTGCCCGCGTTCAACATCCTCAAGCATGTGAACCTCATCAATGACAACTGTACCAACCATGCCAAGTAGGTCCGCACCGCTGGTCCGCAGGATATAATCAAGTCCTTCGTAGGTGCCGACAATGATATCGTAGTCCAGTGTCGTTCGCATGGACGCTGTTCTTGACGTCTTGATTCGGGAACTTCCAATCCTGATGGATGTTTTGATTCCGATACCTGAATAGCGTTGTGTGAACTGGTCGTATTTCTGGTTTGCCAGTGCAACCAATGGAACAAGGTATAGCATTTTCCCTTTTCCCTTTAGGATGTTCTCGATCCCTGCAATTTCTCCAATAAGCGTTTTTCCGGTTGCTGTCACCGATGTGACCAGCTGGTTCCTTCCTTTCAAAAGACCATTCTCAACTGATAATGACTGCACAGGAAGGAGTTCATCAGACTTTTCCAGCAGAATATTTTTGAACTTTTTAGAGATTGGCAAGTCTTTTATTTTGAGTTCTGTAACAGGTGGTTTTGCTTCGATCCTGTCAAAGCATGTTAATTCTGTATCAAGTTCCTGAGGGCTTAACATACCCATGGTGCGGTCCAGGTCCTTTGATTTTAATAGGAGGTGCTCGATATGTTCTATAGCTTCAACTCCATAGCTGTTTCTAGCATTTCGGAGTGCACGGGAAAGTTCTTCTTTTGCGCATTCCTCACAGATTAGTTCCCTGTGATATTTGATCGATTTTTTGTTGACAAAATTGAATCTGCGTTTTAACAGGCAGAACCTGCATATATTCACATGGTCAGCCTCAAGCTGGAAGCCTCTAAGCATTTCCAAGAAGTCAGATTCAAGCCTGCTGTCTCCACCACTTGCAATCATTATACGGCTGGATAACCGCAGAAGTTCGATCAGTTCTTCGGGTGGAAGGTATTCCTCTTTTTTGTCTCTAGTCACCCTAAATCGATGAGGACGGGGGCCTGCAGGGGTTTTCCTGAGAATCAGTTCTCCCACAAAAAGAGGACTTTTTTTCTTGTCCCTGATAGGCAGCACGATGATTTTTGATTTTTCAGCACTTATGAGTGTCCATAGTGTCATTGTAGGCGTCTCAATGGTCGGTTCCGTATAACTGACGTACTCCCACGACTAAATTTCGTGGGGTTCTATGGTTAGCTGCTTTCAAGCCATTGCCACTTTAGGGACATCAGTGTTCCC
>JAFGOO010000057.1 GCA_016926455.1 Methanosarcinaceae archaeon
AAATCGCCTGTGGACCCGCTGGCTGCAAAGATTATTGAACGCTGCAGGATTGAGACCATTGTAATGGATGGCAGTGACCCGGCTGTAGTTTTGGACGTTATCATGCATATAGGCGCTAAAAAAGAACCATTGTCACGTATTAATTCTGGGACAATTATCGGTTTTGATGATCAGTAAACTTGGATCGGACTATGTTGAGTAAATTTATAATTAAAATTTTCTCCATCATATTGATTCTTTCTATATCCTCACTTGGAGGTGCTTCATCCCCAAGAGGTACCGTAGATATTGTGGATATCTTCTCGGATGAAAATCTGTGCGACACAACCATCAGGTTCAATGAGCCTGTGGAAAACGCAAAACTGGTTTTTGAAATGCTGCATAATGGGGAATTAGTGGATTTAATAACCATTGATATCGGCTCAGTGCCTGCAGGAGAGGTTACAAAAATAGTTTTCTGGAGAGAAAACGAGCTGGAATATAATTATTATAACACCACTTTAAGTGTGTATGTAAGCAATGAACTTGCTGGCAGTGCATCATATCCGTTTACGTACAATACTATCTCACTACCACGGTTTAGGGTAATGGATTTCAGTGCAGACAGCTCAAAGGCCACGATAGTTATCAGTCCAACAAGCATTTACAAGCCGGGTGTATTAGACATCGTGGTTAAGCTGCTCAAAGGCGATGAAGTGGTATATAAAGAGACAATGGACAATGTGGCCATACTTCAGTCAAAGGAGATTCAGATAAAATGGCCTGTTCTTCTTGAAAGTAAATCAGAATACACTGCGACGCTTTTGGCCTACTCTCATGACCCGGACATCACGGTATCATACATTTCCGATTTCACGGCATCAGAGGATGTTGATATCATTGATGATGAGGTGGACGTGGACGAGTTCGGTGCAAGTGTGGACATAATCGGAAGGTCACAGGTGCCTTTCAAAGGTACAGTTCTTTTAGAACTCGAAAAAGACAGAGAGAACATCGTTTTTGAGGAGAAGAGTGAAATTCTCATCAATAATAAGGATGACACAATAGGGGTCGTCTGGAACGATCTGCCGGGTGGAGAATATAATGTAACGATTTACGTTTTAACCCCAGAACGAACCGTACTGGATAGCTACGAAACCATAATTCGCCTACCTGAACCGATTATTCTGGGGACAGAAGTAGAAACAAATGCACCTGGTTTCGGGTTTATTGGTGGGTTGGTTGTTCTGGCTATTTCAGGTATGTTGATTCGGCGTTTTTAAGGGAGATTGGATGTTTGACATAATCATTCGTAGTGCGACGCAGCGTAAGGTGAGAAGCGGGCTCACAGTTTCTGGCATAGCCCTTGGTATTTTTGCGTTGGTTGTTATGGGTGCAATGTCAGAGAACTTTAACCAGACATTTGAAAATTCCATGAGCCTAACCAGTGACAAAATCCGGGTGTTTGCAGAAAGCGGGATGTTTGGGGGTGGCCTTACAGATGATAAAGTGCCTGATGTTAAGCGTGTACCCGGTGTGAAGGACGCATATGGTATCCTGCTGACGACCTTTGATGAAGACCAGATGGGTATGAGTGGGAAACAGATATTTGCTCTGCCTCCCGAGAAAAGTAGGATTGCACTAGATCCGGTGAAACTGAAGGCAGGTCGCTTTTTGGAGCCGGGTGATACGTATCAGATACTGGTAGGAACAAGCATAGCTGGTGAGTACGACCTTCAGATTGGTAGCAAGCTTGAGATACATGACAAGAATTTTACGGTTATCGGTATCCTTGAATACACTGGTTCTTTTTTTGACAGCACTGCCGCGATTCCACTGGAAACAGCTCAGGATATCTACAATCTTGAACATTCTCTTTCAACCATCTTTGCAGTACCAGAAGAGGGGATAGACTCTGACATCCTTGCCAAGAGGATTGAGCTGAATGTCAAGGGGACTAGTACTCTTTCTCCCCGTGAACTGCAGGAACAGGCAAGTCAATCTCTTCTGATTTTCAGTGTGATAACCATAAGTTCTGCACTTCTGGCAGCAATTATTGGTGGTTTGAGTGTAATGAATACCATGCTCATGTCTGTTACAGAGAGGACTCGGGAGTTTGGTATATTGAGGGCCATGGGTGCAGAGACAAAGGACATTCTTTTGATCACTTTGGGCGAAGCGGCGCTTTTGGGTATTATTGGTGGATTATTGGGTATTGGGATTGGCAGTGCAGCAGTCTATTTGATAAATTTATGGCTTGCAGGAAAGGGAATCATACTTTTTGCCATCACCCAAAGGCTTCTTGTGGTTGCCCTGCTATTTGCAACGGTCATCGGGACGATCTCGGGTTTGTATCCTGCTTACCGTGCCACAAAGATGAGTCCAATGGAGGCACTCAGGTATGGATGATATTATCCTAGATGTTAGGGATATTTCCAAGATATACATGCAGGGAAAGATACCTGTAAATGCACTTCACGATGTCACCTTTTATGTGAAGAAAGGGGAGTTTGTATCAATTATGGGGCCAAGCGGCTCTGGAAAGTCTACACTGATGGGTATCGTGGGGTGTCTGGAAAAGCCAACTGCTGGAAAGGTAATTATTGATGGTATCGAGGTTACCAGTGTATCTGATGGGCAACTTCCCAGAATACGGCGGGAGAAGATAGGTTTTGTGTTCCAGCATTACAATCTCCTTAATTCCCTGACAGCACTTGGGAATGTTGAACTTGCAATGCGTTTTTCTAAAGTTTCTAGGCAAGAGAGGGTTGAGCGTGCAGAGACACTCTTGAAAAAACTGGGTCTTGGGGATCGATTGAACCACAGGCCAACTGAGCTTTCAGGCGGGGAACAGCAGCGTGTTTCAATAGCCAGGGCAATGGCAAACTGGCCAGCCATAATTCTTGCTGATGAACCGACCGGTGAGGTAGACAGTAAGACGCGTGATGCAATCGTTGAAACGTTCAAGTTGCTAAAGTCCAGAGGACAGACGATTATTGTTGTCACCCACGATCCCGATGTTGCAAAACATTGCGACCGTGTTCTGCGGATCGTGGACGGCACTGTTGTAGATTCAGACTAGGTCTTTCAATTCCCATCCAAGATGTTCTTTGATGACTGTGTATGCCATACCAGGTGGCAGCGCTCCTCCATCGGTGATGATGAGATCGATATATTCAGGAGGGGTTATGTCAAAAGCGGGATTTTTTACAATGACGTTTTGCAAGTTTTCCAGTTCTCTAGGTTCGATTACCTCATCTATTGACCGTTCCTCGATTTTGATGAGCTCACCTAAAATGGTATTGGGGCTGAACTTGTAGGTTTCGGCTGCTGCAAGAAAATTTACCCGGGCTTCGTGTGCAGCCAGTGCAAGCTGGGATGTCCCGATTTTGTTGACAAGGGCACCGTTGACAGCAATGGCATCCGCACCCACAATAACGTTGTCAACGTATTTCATAAAGTAGCGTGCCGCCGAATCGACGATGAGAGTTGTGGGTATCCCAAAGTCGTTGAGGTGTTTGATGGTGAGAAGCCCCTGTTTTCTTGGTCGTGTCTCGGTGGCGATGACCGATATGTTCTTGCCTTGCTCAAATGCAGTTGTGATGACCGAAAGTGCTGCATGGGAGTTGCAGTGGGTCATTATCAAGTCACCTTCATGGATTCTTCTGGCTCCGATAGTTCCAATCTTTTCAAGGGCTTCATCTGCCTGTTTGATAAAGCGACTGGCGTTGTTAATGATTTCCTGTCTTGCATCTTCCACTGTGGAGGCAGTATATTTTGTTGTGAGCCTGACCGCATTTGGCAGCGAGACTGCGGTTGGTCTGGTATCAATGAGGATGTTTGCAGCATCTGCGATCATAGAATCGAATTGTTCCATTGATTCTGCTTTGAGGGTTTCTGCATACTCGCGAAGTGCAAAAGCTGCAGAAGTTGCGATTCTACCTGCACCGCGTATCTCCATTGTGCGTATCTTTTCTGCGGTTTCGAGAAGGTGGTTCATGGATGATAGATTGATGTTGTTTAATTTATATGTATCTTTTTTAAAAGTGAATATTGGGAATTATTAATACATTTTTTCAACGCACCAAAAAACAAAGATACTGATTATAATAATTATGATGTATATCAAATATTTTATACATTTTAGTGGAGGATACTATGTTACGACTAATGGGGGGCAGGGGTAGAGAAAGCCCATGAACTTTAGTCGTGGGAGCAGTCACTTATCCCATAAGTAAATATATATAACAATTGAACAAATCATGTAATGCATGGATTACAATGGACGTTTCAAAAAGATTGCTGAAGCCACCATCATTTTTGTAATCATTGCAGTCATATACATAACTAAGGAATTTGTGAGCATAATCCTATTAAGCATCTTCTTTGCCTACATGCTGAACCCTGCATATTCTTATTTACTGCGGATTACAAAAAATAAGCAGTTATCAGCATTTCTGTCCATATTGATGGTTTTTGTCGCTTTAGGATTATTCGTAATCGTGATCATTGACCCGCTGTTGACCGAAGTATCAAAGATATCGGAATCATCGGATGAGGTCTATCTGGAGATGACTGTATTTTTTGATAGCATTGTCGATCGTATCCACATATACCTACCGGCGGGAGCGTCTAACTACACAGAACAGATAAGCAGTCTAATTTCTGCTCCTGCAAGCTGGTTAATCCCAAAAGCTGCTGGTGTTGTCTCTGAATTTGCTTCGAACATCCCCATATACCTTGTCGGCATCGCTGTAGCCACAATGCTCACATATTACCTACTAATGGATGGAAGAAGTGGTATTGATGCTGCCCTTGGCCTCCTGCCTGAAAAAAAGATCATCTGGTACTTCCTGAATGAACTAAACCTGATTTACCACAGTCTCTTTAATGTATACTTCATTACCTGCATCCTGACAGGAATCATTGCTGTAGCTGGTTTTTTTTCACTTGGGGTTCCATATCCGATTGCATGGGGTATGGTTACAGCCATCTTCGCACTGCTTCCCATTATGGGACCTGGAACCGTCTACTATCCCATGGCACTATATTATTTCTTGCTCTCTGACTATACAACAGCCTTAATTTTGATTATATTTGGGACAGTGTTCCTTGATGTGATTCCCTCCAATCTCATACGCCCCCGTCTTGCCATGAAAGGTGCATCCATACATCCGGTGATCACCCTGTTATCATTTACTGCACCGCTTTTCGTGATTGGACCTATCGGAATAATCGTAGGACCCAGCTTGTATGGATTCCTGCTGGCTGCGTACAGGACACAGGTAAATATTTCGGTAAACAGTGAGCTAATCAATGAGAAAAGGGATGATATAGACGGTGAGGATATGGCTATTGAGAACGCAGTCGACATCTAAGTCCTTGCAACTAACCGAAGGATAAGTATACAAACACTGTAACTTATCCATATAACAATGGAACGTGTGATCATCCATGTGGACATGGACTACTTCTATGCTGCAATTGAGGAGCGTGAGAATCCTTCTCTGAGGGGGAAAGCCGTTGTTGTGTGCATGTATTCAGGTCGTGGTGAGACCAGCGGGTCGGTGAGCACCTGTAATTATATCGCCCGGAAGGACGGGATACACTCGGGGATGCCCTGTTCCCGTGCAAAGGCGATAAAACCTGATTCAATCTTCCTTCCTGTACGAAAGGAGTTCTACAGTTCTGTATCTGACAGCGTAATGGAAATACTCAGGGGATATGCCGACAGCAGCGAATTGTTTGAGCAGATAAGCATAGATGAGGCGTTCATTGATATTACACGAACATCATTGAATGACTTTGAGCAGGCACTTATCATTGGTATGCAAATGAAAGCGGAGATCAGGGAACAGGCGGGACTCACATGCTCAGTGGGAATCGGTCCGAACAAACTGATCGCCAAAATGGCATCCTCTGTTAGGAAACCTGATGGTATCACCGTCATAAAACCAGATGAAGTGGGAAATTTCTTAAAACCCCTGAAACTTACCAAACTCTGGGGAATCGGCAAAGTGACGGAAGAACGGCTTCAAAAGATGGGGATTTCGACCATTGAACAGCTTGCAGTCCATGATGCTGTTGACCTGATCACAGTCTTTGGTAAAAGCAAGGGCACATGGTTGAAGAAGGCTGCATTAGGTATCGATGATTCTCCTGTCAAGGAGCGAGGTGGTTCTGACCAGATTGGAAGAATGGCAACGCTGCCCCAGAACACCCGGGATACTGATATGATATTCCTTGAGATGGATAGACTGGTGGATGACGTGATAGGCAAAGTCAATACCAGAAAGGTTTCCTACAGGTCGGTCACTATCACTTTCATAACCACGGACTTCAGGACACATACAAAAAGCCGAACCCTTAATCATCCGGCAACTGATAGCTCCGTACTGCGTCAGATTGCTAGGGAAATGATTACCGGATTTCTTAAAGAGGACACGCACAACCTGCGCCGTATTGGTATTCGTGCAGCAAACCTCCAGAAAAGCGAAGGTCAGACATCGCTGCTGGAATTTGTGGACTGAGGAAATATCATTGTTTTACCAAGTCAAAGACCCACCTGCTAACCCCGGGAGCTACATTTCCACATCGTCTGTAGAAACTGACCTCGAAACCCATGCGTTGGTACTCCTTTATCAACCCCTCTATCTGATACTGTTTTTTGAAGGTATAGAAATGCACCATACCACCCTTTTTAACAAGTTGGGATATGTCCTTTAAAAAGTAGTCCATGCCATAAGGTGTGGGTACTATGATCCTGTCAAATGTGCAGTTGAGCATTTTCGTGATATTGAATACATCCCCTTTTATAACAGATATGTTATCATTGACTCCATTAATACAGATATTCTCTGCCAACCACCTGCATGCATCCTCATTCTTCTCGATGGCAATTACTCTTGCTCCGCTGGCTGCAACAGGCACTGCAAAGGGCCCCACGCCGCAAAAAGGTACCAGCACATGTTCAGAGGAACTGACCATTGAAGCGATTCTGCGTCTCTCGAAGGAAAGCCGTCCATTGAAAAAGACCTCCTTCACATCCAGTTTGTAAATGTACCCATATTCCCTGTGAACTGTCTCGGTATTGTCACCCAACAGTATCTCAAATTCAGCAATCCTTTTATCTCCAACCAGTTTAGAAACTTTGTTGAGCACTGTTCTGATATTTTTCTTTTTTGAGATAATCTGTTTGGCAATGTCACCTCTGTAATCATCCAGTTCCTGAGGTATTGAAACAATAGAAACATCTCCAATGATCTCGAAACGATTTGAAAGGTGTTGCATTAAATGCGAAGGGATTATTCCCTTCATCTGGCTTCTTAAAGTCATCCGTGATAATGTGTGCTTTTCTTCCCTTTAACAGTTATTGGATAGTATATGGTTTTAGAACTTATTCCTGATTTTTACTCCTTTTTATTAAACCGACAGCACAAATATGGTTATTCGGAACGTAGCTCTGGACTTTCAATTGTTCTGCGTTAAGTCTATGAGTGCTTTTCATACATCCTGTGAAGTTGCAGTCTGACATAATCCCCGGATAAAGCCTTTAGGGATTAATAAAAGAACCCCACGATTTAAGTCTTGGAAGTAATCAGTTGTTCACATCTATTAATAATAAGCCACTACAAGAAAATACTTATTACCTTCTGAAACATAAATAGACTTAACTGCTATGTAAGATGCTGCATTATAACCGCATCTTCTAAAGCTTAGATCACGTATCAAACTCTTGCTGCATGGATGTTAACAATGGCTGGTTCAGTGAAAAATAACCCACAAAATAGGCCACTTGATAATAATTGGCGAAATACGCTATATACAGTAATATTTAAAGCAGATACACCAGATGGAAAGATTTTTGATGAAGTCCTGATTTTACAATATTTCTGAGCGTTACTGTTGTTATGCTCGATAGCGTAAGAGAGATCACGGCTGTGTATGGTGATCTGTTATATTCCTTGGAATGGATTTTCACGATATTGTTCACAGTAGAATATTTCTTACGTCTAATCTGCGTTGGTCGCCCCATCCGATACGCTACAAGTTTCTTTGGTATCATAGATTTGATGGCAATTCTCCCGACCTATCTTAGCCTGTTGTTGCCAGGTAGCCAGTATCTGCTGGTGATTAGGGTTTTACGTTTACTCCGGATTTTCAGGGTGCTCAAACTTGTCCAATATATTGGTGAGGCAGATTTATTGATAAGAGCTTTACGTGCAAGTCAGCGGAAAATAATCCTGTTCCAATTTACAGTTTTTAATCTGGTGGTGATATTGGGTTCCCTGATGTATGTCATTGAAGGGGCAGAGAGCGGTTTTACCAGCATACCCAAGAGCATCTACTGGGCAATCATAACCCTTACAACCGTGGGATATGGGGACATCGTCCCTCAGACGAATCTCGGACAGGCACTGTCGTCGGTTATAATGATAGTAGGTTACAGCATCATAGCGGTTCCAACAGGCATTGTCACATCGGAGATTACCTATGCAAGCAAATACTTTAAAGGAAAGGTATGCAAAAACTGCAGTTTTGAGGGGCATGACAGCGACGCTAAATTCTGTAAGCGTTGTGGTTCAAGATTATAGACATTGTATTTGACTAATTGGTCTATTCGTTTCTAGAATATTGTTCTATATTTCTTAATAGAGACGCGCATGCACTGACGTACTCCCACGACTAAATTTCGTGGGGTTCTATGGTTAGCTGCTTTCAAGCCATTGCCACTTTAGGGACATCAGTGTTCCC